>JBFMAS010000714.1:0-14777 GCA_040755575.1 Thermodesulfobacteriota bacterium | reverse complement strand
CGGCTGCGGCGGACCCTCGCGCGGGCGATGGCGCACGCGCGCGACATAGCACGCCGGCGGCGCTGACGGTCAGATGCCAGACGGCCCGGTGTCCATCCTGGCACGACGACGCGACCCGCGACGAGCTTCACGCGTTCTCGCGCAGCGCCAACGCTCGCCGCGTGCTCCGGTTGCCCGCGAACGCAGCGGCGTCGAGGCCGACGTGCAGGCGCTGCCTGAAGGTCGAAGCCGGCGCGAGCTCGTCGCGGCGTGGGACTCGCTCGGGGTCGACGGCGACGTGTGCCACGTCGCGGAGGGTGGCACCTACGAGGTCGAGGGAACCGTCGGGTCCGTTCCCAGTCTCCCTGTCGGTGCGCTCTCTCCCGGCACCCCCGGCAAACGGCGGTGCCCCTCGTCGCGTCCGTCAGTCGGCACGGAAATCGGCCTTGCCGTTGCCGGTGGCCGCGTTGCCGGCGTTCGTCAGGTCGGTCACCGATGCGACCGGAGGCGACGCCTGCACGCGGATGCCGCTGTGACCGTTCCCGCTGGCGACGTTGCCGTCGAGCGTGACGTTCTCGCTCTTGTGGACGCGTATCCCGTCGCCCCGGTTGCCGCCGAAGACGCTGCTCTGCACCGTCAGCCCGAGCGCACGGTCGGCTCGAAGACCTTCCCTCCCGTTGCCGAATGCACCGGCCACCCCCGTGATCGTGGTTGCCGAGGCGCGGTCGATACGGATGCCGCGGCCTCCGGAATAGTCGACCTCCACTGCGGTGAGCGTCGTCCCTGATGCACGCTTCACCAGGAACGCCTCCTGCCGCGCCGCAACGCTGGCGACGTGTTCGATGACCACCCCGTTCGCGTCTTCGACACGGACACCCCGAGTGCCGCCCCGCACGATGAAGTCGCGGACCGTAACGCCATCGACGCCACGGATCGAGATCCCATCGCCACGACGCTGGAGCTGGAGGATCGGTCGTCCTTCCCCCAGACCCTCGATGACCAGCCCCGTCTGGCCGTCTTCGATGCGCACGGGTTCGAAGTAGATGCCCGCGCGGACCTGGATGACGTCGCCGGGGGCGGCGTTCATGACGGCGTCGCGAACGGACGGGTTCATGTCGGGGACGATGATGGTTGCCGCCCAGACGGGGGCACACCACAGCGCGGCGGCGACTCCCAGCGTACGAATCGTCATCATGAGCGGAGGAGGATCATCGGATACCGGAACCTGTCAACCAATTTTTCAGCGCAGCATCGATCCACCGAGCGCTCCATCATTCGACCGGACGCGATCGTCGCATGCTCGACGCCGCCGCCGCGGCGTGCCCTCCGTCAGAGGCGCCAGTGCACGCGCGTCGTGTCGGCCGGTCGGTAGCTGCAGAAGGTGCCGGTGCGGATCGACGCCTCGAAGTAGCGCGCGAGCGGAGGACAGTGCGCCCGGATGCGCTTGATGCCGTCGGTGATCGCCCGGGTCACGTTGACACGTGCCCGCTCCGCGGCCGCGGCGACGCGGCGATCCCGCCCGCCGAGGCCGATCGCGGACGCGAGCTGATCGGCGAGGAACTGCATCTCTCGCTCGATCCCCGCGACACGGCCCGGGTCGTTGAACGCCTCTACCTCGGCCCGCTGCTCGCGCAGCTCCTCGAGGCGCGAGCGGTACGCCGCGCGGGCCGAGGCGTCGAGGACGGTGCCCGCGTCGCCGAGGCCGTTGCCGCCCGGGGTGACGGGAGCGAATCGCGCGTCCGACGCCGGGTCGCCGTCGCGCGCAAGCGCCACCAGGTCGAGCGCGTGGAACTCGTGCTCGGGATGGCGCAGCAGGCGAGCGACGTAGCGCAGGCCCTTCGAGTCCTTGAGCCGGAACGACGTGTGATCGTAGGCGATCCACCAGTACTCGCCCTCGTGGCGAAACACCCGCTCCGCGAGCGGGCCGCTCGATGCGCCGTCGTCGCCAGCCGCCGCAGCGGCGAGGGCGCCCGCGACGCGGAACGCGGCCACGGGGCGCAGGAAGCCGCGCAGGGTGAGCTTCCCCGCGGGCTCGCCATCGACCAGGTCCTCGACGGCGGCCAGCACGCGCCGCGTGATCAGGATCTCCCCCGGACCCGCGGCCTCGCAGAGCCGCGCCGCCATGTCGGTCACCGTTCCGACCGCCGCATAGTCGGCGCGTGCCTCGAAGCCGATCGCGCCGAGCGTCGCATACCCCTGGCTGATCCCACAGGCGAGGCCGAGCTCGAAGCCGCGCTTGCTCCAGCGACGCACGAGATCCTGGCTCTCGTGCTGCATCGCCAGAGCCATGCGCACGGCACGGTCGGTCGCGTCCGGCTGCGCGACCGGGTCGTTGAAGAACACCCGCATCGCCTCGCCCGTGAAGCGCTCGAGCGTGCCCTCGAACGCCGTCACGAGCTGCCCCATAGCGCGATGGTGCTCCTGCAGCACCGCCATGACCTCCTCGGGGGCGGTCGTCTCGGCGAACGTGGTGAAGCCGCGCAGCTCCAGCGACACCACGGTGATGTCGCGGCGGTGGCTCGTCAGCGGATCTTCGGCGCTGCCCGCGACGACGCGCTCCGCGACCTGCGGTGGCAGGAAGCGCTTCAGCTGCCGCAGGCGCTCGAGCTCGGCGACCTGCCGCGCGACGCGCTCCTCGAGCGTCGCGTTCCACTCGGCGAGCTGACGGGCCTGGTCCTGTACCCGGTCGTGGAGCTCCTTCGTGCGCACGAGCGAGCGTACGCGCGCGAGAAGCTCTGGCTGGCTTATCGGCTTCGACAGGAAGTCGTCCGCGCCCGCCTCGATGCCGCGTACGCGCTCGTCGGACGCTTCGAGGGCGGTCACCATCACGATCGGGAGGAGGCGCGTCGCGGGATCCGCGCGCAGCGTGCGGCACACGTCGTAGCCGCTCATCCCCGGCATGACGACGTCGAGCAGGATCACGTCGGGGGGCGTGGCCGCCACCTGCTCGAGCGCATCGCGACCCGAGCGCGCGACCGCGACGTCGTAGCCGTTCCCGTCCAGCAGGTCGGCCAGCAGCTTGGCGTTGCGCGGCGCGTCGTCGACGACCAGGATGCGCGCTCGCCTCATTGCCCGCCCTCCGCACGTGAATGCGACGCGAGCGGGCGCCGCACGAGCGGCGCGAGCGGCAGGCTGAAGGTGAAGGTCGAGCCGCGCCCGATCTCGCTCTCGACCCAGATCCGCCCCCCGTGCAGCTCGACGAGCCGCCGTGCCAGGCTCAGCCCGAGCCCGGTGCCCTCGATGCCCTGCACGGAGCCGGTGCCCACCTGGCAGAACTCCTCGAAGATCGCATCCTGATCCTCGGGCGCGATCCCGATGCCGGTGTCCCGGACGGCGATCTGGACAGCCCCGTCGCTGCGTGCGGCCGTGACCTCGACGCTTCCGCCCTGCCGCGTGAACTTGACGGCGTTGGTGAGCAGGTTGACGAGCACCTGCTTCAGCTTGCGCTCGTCGGCAACGAGCTCACCGATGCGCTCGTCGACGCGGGAGGAGAGCTCAACGCCGTGGCTGCTCGCGCGCTCTCGTACGAGCGCGAGAGCGTTGTCGAGCGCGGCCGGCAGGTCGAAGCGCGACAGCTCGAGCTCCATGCGTCCGGCCTCGACCTTCGACAGGTCGAGGATGTCGTTGATCAGCGACAGGAGGTGGCGCCCCGACTCGAGGATGTCGTCGACGTACCCCGACTGCCGGGCGTTCAGCTCGCCGAACTTCCTGGACAGGAGAAGCTGCGAGAAGCCGATCACGGCGTTCAGCGGCGTACGCAGCTCGTGCGACATGGTGGCGAGGAACCGCGACTTGTGCCGGTTCGCCACCTCGAGCTGGCGCGTCTTCTCCGACAGCTCCTCGCCGCGGCGGGCGAGTGCCGCCGTACGCTGCTCGATGCGCAGCTCCAGGTCCCGGTTGAGGCGCTGCAGCTCGTCGAGCAGCCGTCCCTTCTCCCGCACGCTCGCCTCGAGGTCGCCGCGCAGGACGTTCACGCGGTCGGCGAGGCCGAGGCACAGGGTGACCGCGGTCGAGAGGACGACGAGCTCGAATGCGCGGTCCGTCACGAAGTTGCTCGGCAGGAACCCGTAGCCGCGCAAGGCCCACACGAACAGCGCCGAGATCGCGATCGTCCACGTGAGCAGGTACCAGCGCGCCGGCTGGTACCCGGCGCGCCAGCTCCGGTAGCCGGCGACCAGCAGAAGGCTCGCGCCGCTGAGCCCGACGGCGCTCGAGATCGGAATGAACCACCGTACCGTGCCGAAGAGCGGCCAGGCGAGGAACACCGCCCCGCTCGCGGCCAACCACAGGAGCAGCCGATCGAGGAGCGGGGCATACCGCCGCGTCACCAGGAAGGTGCGCGCGAAGATCGCCGAGCAGGTGAAGGCGAGGCTCGCGGCGAGATGGATCGACCATCGCGCGAGGCGCGGGGACTCGGGGAACAGGTACTGCGTCGCGAAGCCGTTCAGCGAGGCGTGGTACAGGCTCCAGGCACCGATCAGGAGCACGTAGCTCAGGTAGTTCGCGTCCCGCAGGATGAAGAACAGGACCAGGTTGTACGCTATCAGGATCGCGAGGATCCCGTAGTAGAAGCCGTAGGTGAAGGACTCGCCGAGGCGCTTCGCCGCAAACCCGCTGGTGGACCAGACCCTGACCGGGAGCAGCATCGTGTCGTCGCCGGCGAAGCGCAGGAAGAGCGCCTTCTCCTCGCCGGGGGCGAGCGCCAGGCGAAACGTCGGGTTGCGGTACGGGACGGGCCACGCGGCGAAGGGAACCAGGTCGCCGGCACGCTGCTCCGAGAAGCCGCCCGCGACGTCCGGGGAGTAGAAGGTCACGCTGTCGACCACTGGCCAGGGAACTTCGACCAGCCAGTCGGTCGCCGCTCCAGCCGGTGCGCGCACGACGAGCCGCACCCAATACGCGGCGCTCGTCAGCCCGAGGTTGGGCACCTCGTCCGCGCTGCGGACGGACCCGCGGAAGCCGTCCCGCGCGGCGACGTCGGCGATCGTGAGACGGGCTCCGGGGTCCGCGAGGACCTCGGCATGCGGCCCCACCTCCTGCTCTGCCCGGCTCGGGTCGAGCAGGACCGGCTCGAGCGCGTGCACGGATCCGCCGGCCAGCTGCACGAGGAGCAGTGCACACCAGATCGAGCGACCTCGTATGGCCGGACATCCGCGCAACGAACGGTCTTCCTCGCTGCACGTGCCCCATCGGCGGTCCGCGGGTCAAGCATCGCCGTTCGGGGCCGATGAACGACGTTCGCCCGAAGCGATTCGACGGGCCTCACGGCATGGGGAAGTAGAGGTCGCCGCACGGACCGGCGACCGCGTCCTCCGAGTAGCTCCAGCCGGGCGTCCCCACCTCGTGCGCGGTGCCGTGCCCGCCGGCCAGAGAGGGATAGGGGAGCTCGAGCGTGATCGTCAGCGGCGCGGGAAGCGCGGGGATCGCGTAGGAGACCCGAAGCTCGTCCCCCGCGGAGTTCAGGCAAGCTGCCCCCGAGACCGGGACGGCGCCGTAGTACGAGGCCCACCCCACGAACGGCTTGCAGCTCCCTCGGCCGGGCTTGGAGTACCTCTTGACGATCACCACCCCGGTGGCGCCGACGGGCACGCGGGGGTCGAAGCAGATGCCGGCCGCCTGCGCGGAAGGCGCCGCCGCCACGGCGAGCGCCGCGGCTGCCGCCGCGCCCATCACGATTCGTCGCATGGTCACACTTCCTTTCTCCAGTTCTCCGCTCGCGCCGGACGACGGCAGCGAGGCGCTCGTTCCGAGGACGCTCCATCCGGCGCGCGCCTCACCTGGAAGGCGTGAGGATTCGCCGAACGACGTTCGTTGCTCCGGACGCGGCCGTCTGGGCTAAAGGAGCGCTCGGAACGGGGGGGAACGATGCAGGTACGACGTGGACGATTCTTGCTCGGCATGGCCGCCGGCGCGCTGCTCGCGGGCGCCCTGCTCGCGGCCGGGCTGTGGGCCTTCGGCGGCGTGATCGCGCCGATGCTGATGGGGGCGCCGAAGCTGCCGGACGCGAAGGAGGTGGCGGCGTCCGAGGCGTCGCGCCAGCAGCTCGCGAAGGTCCGCGAGATGGTCGACGCCGACGCGAGCGTCGACTTCGAGTTCGCCGCGCGCGGCTTCATCGCGACCAGGAAAGACCCGCGGATCCGCAACGCGCAGGGCGAGGTCGTCTTCGACCTGTCGTCGTACGGCTTCCTCGCAGGCCGCGCGCCCGACACGGTGAACCCGAGCCTGTGGCGCCAGGCGCAGATCCTGACGAGGCACGGCCTCTACCGCGTCGCCGAGCGGATCTACCAGGTGCGCGGCTTCGACGTCTCGACGGTCACCTTCGTCGACGCCACGAGCGGCTGGATCGTGCTCGACCCGCTCACCTCGAACGAGGTCGCGCGCGCGGCGCTGGACCTCGTCACGGAGCACCTGGGCGACAAGCCCGTGCTCGCGGTCGTGCACTCGCACAGCCACGTCGACCACTACGGCGGCGTCGGCGGCGTGACGTCCCGGGAGGACGTCGCCGCGGGCCGCGTCAGGATCATCGCGCCGCACGGCTTCCTCGAGCACGCCGTCTCGGAGAACGTGATCGCCGGCCCGGCGATGGCGCGGCGCGCGCGCTACCAGTTCGGCTTCACCCTGCCGCGCGGTGCCGGCGGCGAGGTCACGTCGGGTCTCGGCCCGGCCGTGTCGCGCGGCACCATCTCGATGCTCGCGCCGACGGACGTCGTGACGGCGACCGGGCAGCAGATCGTGGTCGGCGACGTCCGCATGGTCTTCCAGGTCACGCCGGGCACAGAGGCCCCGGCGGAGATGAACGCCTACTTCCCCGACCAGCGGGCGCTGTTCATGGCCGAGAACGCGAACCTCACCATGCACAACCTGCTGCCGGCGCGGGGCGCGCTGGTGCGCGACGCGAAGGCGTGGGCCGACTACCTGACGGAGTCGATCCGCCTCTACGGCGAGGGCAGCGACGTGATGTTCGCCGCGCACGGCATCCCGCGCTTCGGACGCGACCAGATCCTCGCCTTCCTCGCCTCGCACCGCGACGCGTACAAGTTCCTGCACGACCAGACGGTGCGGCTGATGAACGCGGGGCTCACCGGCGTCGAGATCGCCGAGGTGCTCGAGCTGCCCGACGTGCTGTCGCGCCAGTGGTTCAACCGCGGCTACTACGGGACGATGAGCCACAACGCGAAGGCGGTCTACCAGCGCTACATGGGCTGGTACGACGCCAACCCGGCGAGCCTGCACGCGCTGCCGCCCGAGCCGGCGGCGAAGCGCTACGTCGAGGCGATGGGCGGCGCGGGCGCGGTGCGCGAGCGCGCGCGGCGCGCGGCCGACGAGGGCGACTACCGCTGGGCCGCGATGCTGCTGAACCATGCGGTGTTCGCCGATCCCGCCGACCAGGCGGCGCGCGACGCGCTGGCCGACGTCTACACGCAGCTCGCCTACCAGGCCGAGGCGGGGACGTGGCGCAACATCTACCTGACGGGCGCGCAGGAGCTGCGCAGCGGCGTCGTGCAGCTCCCGCCCCCGACGCTGAGCCCGGACGTCCTCGCGGCGACGCCGACGCCCATGCTGCTCGACTTCGCGGCGGTGCGGCTCGACCCGGAGCGCGCGCTCGCGAGGCCGCTGCGCCTGAACCTGGTCTTGACAGACGTCGACGAGCGTCACCTGCTGGCGGTCGAGAGCGGCGTGCTCGTGCACGAGGCGGGCGTCGAGGACCCGGCCGCGCCGACGGCGCGCATGAAGCGGATCGACATGCTGATGACGCTGTTCGCCGGCGTGCCGGTCGGCGTCCGCACCGCGTCCGGCGACATCGTCACCGAGGGCGACGCGGGCGCCTGGCCGGCGCTCGTCGGGATGATCGACCCGATCGACACCAACTTCCCGATCGTGACGCCGTGAGGCGCCGCTGCGACGCTCATCCGCGATCTCAGGCCCCGCTGGAACGCGGCGATGGCGTTCTCGTTCCTCTACCCGATGATCGGGCTCGGCACGACGGACGCGGGCCTCGTCTCGATCGCGCTGTCGAGCCGCCCCGACGAGCGCCCGGACCTCGCGTGGCACGGCGCGTATCGCTCGCGCGAGATCACGGGCGAGGCGTTCTTCGCGCTCGTCCGGCTGCTGGGGCACGTCGGCCACCGCGAGAAGATCGTCCGGCGCGCCCGCGGCGAGCGGACCTATGCGTTCGCGTACCGGCGTCTGCCGCGCGGCTCCGTCGACGGGTGGACCGCGTACCTGCGCGGCGAGGACCGCAGCGCGCTGTCGTCGCTCGTCCTGGCACTCGCCGAGAAGCCGAGCGCATGCCGCGACCGCGCGGCCGTGCAAGGGGACGTCGACGCGCTCGATGGCTTCTTCCGGCACGAGGCACGACGTCTCCGGGAGGCCTGCGGCCGGGTCGGGGAGGAGCGCTGGCCGGTGCCGCAGACCGATCGCGACGCGCTCTTCCTTCGCGCACGACGGGCGTGAGCGGAGCCCGACGTCGCAGGCCCGCGCTGCCAGGCCGGAATGCCCGATCCTCGCCCGGACGTCCCGGGAACGCAGCGCGACCCGGACGGTCCCACGTTGCCTGCCGCACGCCGCACGTGGAAGGTTGACCGGTGACATGCGCATCTTCTCGTTGCTCGCCTGCGTCGCCGTCGTGCTCGCCTCACGTCCCGCAGGCGCCGCGCCACCGTGCGATGCACGCAAGGTGGCCGCCGTCGCCCGCGCCTGCGGCGAGCTGCTGTACGGCGAAGGGCGCTTCGTCCGCGACGGGCACGTGGCACGTCGCGCGCGGCGCGTCGCGAAGGCGCGCCACCGGCTGATCGGCGCCTGGTCGGCGGCCGAGGCCTCGGGCGACGCGACCTGCGCCGCCAGCGCGAGCGGCGCGGACACCGCGGACCGGCTCGCCGCATCGGTCGCCGAGAGCGGTGCTGCCCTGCCGGGGAGCGCGCGCTGCCGCGCGGCCGTGCTCGGCACGCTCGCACCGCTCTGCCGGCGCGTGGTCCGGAGCGAGCTGCTCCTGCTTCGCGACGAGCCCGGCGCCCACGCTGCCCGGCGGCGCGTCCTCACACGGGCCCGCGCCCGCCTCGCGGCCGTGCTGCCGCGCACGGGATGCGGTGTCGGCGGCGCGGGCGTGGCCGATGCCGAGGCGGCGCTGCTGCGCGTCGCGGCCGGCGCGCTCGGTGACGCGACCGTACGTGCCCTGCGCGCGCTCGCGGCGGACGCGGGGCGGGAGGTCGGCGTGGCGGTCGAGCCCTTTGAGGTGGCGTCCGATCCGGCCTACGCTGCGGCCCTCGATCGCGAGGCGACCTCGCTCACGGCCGAGAACGTGATGAAGTGGGGGCTGATCCACCCGCAGCCGGACACCTGGGTGTTCGGACCGGCGGACGCCGTCGTGGCGCTCGCCGAGTCACGCGGCAACCGCGTGCGCGGGCACACGCTGGTCTGGGGCGCCCTGCAGCTGCCGGCGTACGTCGAGAACGAGACCGATGCGGCCGCCCTGCGCGCGTCGATGACCGAGCACGTGACGACCCTGGTCGGACGCTACGCGGGGCGCGTCGCGCAGTGGGACGTCGTCAACGAGCCGCTCGCCGGTGTGCTCGATCCGCCGACCGCGGACGGCCTCGACGACAACGTCTTCCGGCGCCTGCTCGGGCCGGGCTACGTCGCCGAGGCGCTGCGCCTGGCGCGCGCCGCCGACGGCGCGGCCGAGCTGTTCGTGAACGAGAACGGCATCGAGGTGCCGGGTCCGCGCCAGGACCGCTTCTTCGCGCTCGTGCAGGATCTTCTCGCCGCGGGCGCGCCGCTCGACGGCGTCGGCTTCCAGGCGCACCTCGGGCTGATTCCGGTCGGACGGTATCCGGACGAGGCGACCATCGCCGCGTCGTTGCAGCGCTTCGCCGACCTCGGCCTGACCGTCGAGCTGACCGAGCTCGACGTGACGCTCGTGTTCCGCACGGGCGACCTGCCGAGCCGCCTCGCCTTCCAGGGCGGCTACTACCGCTCGGCGGTCGCGGCGTGTGCGGCGGTCCCCGCCTGCGCCGGCGTCACGACGTGGGGGCTCTCCGACCGCCATACCTGGCTGCGCTCGTTCTTCGGCTTCACCGACTGGCCGCTGCCGTTCGACGACGACTGGCGGCGCAAGCCTGCGTACTTCGGCATGCGCGCGGCGCTGCTCGAGGCGGCGCTGTGCGGGGGTTTGCCATGATCGAGCGGATTCCCTTCGGCAGCACGGACCACGCCAGCACTCGCATCCTGTTCGGCGCGGCGGCGCTCGGCGCCATGCGCCAGCAGCGCGCCGACCAGGTGCTCGAGCAGGTGCGCGCGGCGGGCGTCAACCACATCGACACCGCCGCGAGCTACGGCGACTCGGAGCTGCGCCTCGCGCCCTTCCTGGAGAAGCACCGGGCGGAGTTCTTCCTCGCGACAAAGACCGGAGAGCGTACCGCCGCCGGTGCGCACGACGACGAGCTACGGCGCTCCCTCGAGCGGCTCGGCGTCGCGCAGGTGGACCTCGTGCAGCTGCACAACCTGGTGGACGAGGAAGGTTGGGCGACCGCCCTGCGATCCGGAGGCGCGCTGGAAGCGCTGGTCCGCGCGAGGGACGAAGGCCTCGTCCGCTTCATCGGCGTCACCGGCCACGGCACGTACGCGCCCGCCATGCACCTCCGGAGCCTCGAGCGCTTCCCCTTCGACTCGGTGCTGGCGCCGTACAACCGATCGATGATGGCGCAGCCGGAGTACGCGCGCGACTTCGAGGAGCTGTACCGCGTCTGCCGCGAGCGCGGCGTCGCCCTACAGACCATCAAGTCGATCGCGCGGCGCCGGCGATCGAGCTCGACGACGGACGACGTGTCGCGCGGATCCGAACGCATCATCCCGTGCTCGGAGATCACCTGAGCCGCGCGGTGCGCACGGGCTACCTGTGCACGCATGCGCCCTCGGCGCCGCCTTTCGGCGCGAGACGTTGCATCGTGTCGCGGATCAGGCCTTCACGGTCGCTTCGGGCGCGTGCGACGAAATCCCTCGTCACGAGCGTATGGGGGTCGTACTTGGCGCTCCACAAGGCCAGCTCGACCATGATGGGCGCAAGGTCGAGACCCTTCTCCGTCAGCTCGTAGAGGACTTGCCGACGGCTCGCGGGATCGACGCGCCGCTCGACGAGGCCGAACCGCTCGAGGCGCTTGAGTCGCGCCGACAGGATGTTCGCGGCGATCCCCTCGTCCGAGCCGAGCATGTTCTTGAAGTGACGTTTGCCCCTGGCCAGGTCGCGAAGGATCAGCAGCGTCCAGCGGTCTCCGAAGACGGTCGCAGCGAAGTCGATGGGACAGCCGCTTTCGGGCAGCACGTCCCTCCGTACCTTTCGGGTGCGACTCGATTTCTTTCGGGGCATCCGTCGCATCACTTGCAAACAGCAACTGATCGGGGTAGATCACTTGCAATTCGCAAGTCTACACGACGAGCGAGCGTCGCGACAGCCTCCGTCGCCGCTCGCCTCGCAGCGGGTCGGGGAGCGAGGTCCAGCGCGACGAGTCCGGCTCGGAAGGGAGCATCTCGTGACGCGCTCGACCGCAGAGTCCTACCAGCCGGCCCTCGGGCTCGCCCAGGAACTGCCCCGCTTCGTCCTGGGGACTCTCGCCTACGTCGTGCCGACGTTTGCGCTCGGGGTCGGCTGGCACCTCGTGCTGTTCGGCGACGTCTACGATCGTCTCGACGTCCATCGAGACGATCTCATCATCCCGTTCGGCTTCGCAGCGATGCTCACGCAGGGGGTCATCTACTCTTGGGTCTATCCTCGCCTGCTCGGCGACCGGTCCGTCGCGCGCGGCGCGTTGCTGTTCGGAGCTGGCGCCGGTGTCCTGCAGTGGACGCTGATGGTGCTCGCCGTTGCCGCGGGCCTCGCTGCATCGGGTCGCGCGGAGCATGGCCGAAGGAGGGAGCAGTGAAGACGTTCGTTCTCTTGCACTACGGGTTCGAGAAGCCCACGCCGGAAATCATGGCCGCCTGGGGCAAGTGGTTCGAAGCGACGAAGGACAGGACCGTCGACAACGTCGGCCTCGGTGGCGGTCGAGAGATCTCCAAAGCCGGGATCAGGGAGCTGCCTCTCGGACCTGAGTCCGTCACCGGGCTCACGATCGTGCGCGCCGACAGCCTCGACGAGGCCGAGGAGATGGCGAGGAGCAATCCGTTCATCTCGAGCATCAGGGTGTACGAGGTGAGGTCGAAGTAGAGGATCCCTGCCGCGACCGCCCTCGAGGGGCTCGTACGCGGCGACGTCGCACGGGACCATGCGCATCACGCCCCGCTGGTCCCGGGGTCGGGCGGCGCTGACGCCGCTCGGTGGCACGGCGCACGCGGCTCGCGCGCCGCGTACGCGGCCGCGCCGTGCCGGCGTATCCGCGCGTCGGCACCCGGGACCGCGGGGATACGGTCCCAGCCGCGATCGCTCTGCGCCCGCACCCGGAAAGCGCTGTCGTTTCGCGCATCCGCTTCTTCTCGACGTTCGGCGCCGCGGCGGTACGTCGGTTGCGATGCCGGCCGGCGATGACCGACCGGGCGCGACCGCCCGGCCACGAACCACGCCCGCCGAAGAAGCGGGACGAGAAGGAGTAGGACCATGCGAACCACCCTCGGCGCGCTCACCGCGGCTTTCGCTGCGAGCTTGGTATTGACGGCGAGCCCCGGCCACGCCGCCATCGTGCGCGGCACCGAAGCGTCCGACGCCCTGTTCGGTCTCGACGACGACAACGTCGCCGATCTCGAGATCCAGCCCGAGGGCGTCGCGGCCAACCAGAGCCTGAACGACGCGGACCTGATCGACGGGCTCGGCGGGCACGACGTGATGATCGGGCTGCTCGGCAGCGACACGATGATCGGCGGCCCGGGCGACGACGTCATGGTGGGCGGCACCGAGCAGGGCCAGGCGCCGAACTCCGACGTGCAGATCGGCGGCAACGGCAACGACGTCGCCGTGTGGGCGGGCGGGGACGGCAGCGACCTGTTCGACGGCGGCGCCGGTCACTTCGACGCGCTGGTCTTCGGGACGATCGACAAGATCGACGGCATCCCGACGCTGTCCGCCGCGACCGGCAAGTACCGCAACACCGGCCTGCCCACGGCGAACGTCACCGGTCAGGGCGGCTTCTGCAGGCTCGAGCGCGTCGCCGATCCGCTCGCGCGCGGCTTCGACTTCCTGGTGCGCTTCTTCTCGCGCAGCACCGGCAGCCTGCTGGTCACCGTCCGGACCCGCGACGTCGAGCAGGTGTTCTGCACCTCCGAGGCCGGCGGCGCGATCACGTACGCCGACCTGACGGATGCCGACCCGCAGCTGGTCGAGGTGTCGCTCGACGAGGTCGAGCGGCTGAACCGAACGGTGCGCGCCATCATCCGCTGACGCGGCCCCGGACGCATGCGGCGGTCCGATCCTCGTGGATCGCGGCCGCCGCGGCGCGCCCCGTCAGAACCTCTTCACCAGCCGCGGCGCGGGACGCGCCGCCGCCTTGTCCGCCGACGCGGCGGGCCGTACCGCGGTCGCCGCGTCGTCTCCCGAGGTCGTGTCGAAGTTGTCCCAGCGCGCGTCCGAGGTCGAGCTGATGCCGCTCACCTGCAGCGCGAAGTCGTCCGGGTTGGTCGCCTGGCGGAGCGCCTCCTCGTACGTGATCAGCTTCGCGCGGTAGAGACCCATCAGCGACTGGTCGAAGGTCTGCGTGCCGTAGGAGACGTGGCCCTTGGCGATCGCGTCGGTGAGCTCGCGCGGGCTGCGCTCCGGGTCCTTGATGATGTCGCGCACCAGCGCCGTGTTGACCATGATCTCGACCGCGGGCACGAGACCGTTGCCGTCGGCGCGCGGCACGAGGCGCTGGCTGATGATCCCCTTCAGCACCGACGACAGCACGACGCGGATCTGCTCGCGCTGGTGGTCGGGGAACGCCTGGATGACGCGCGTCACGGTCTCGGGCGCATCGAGCGTGTGCAGCGTGCTCATGACCAGGTGGCCGGTCTCTGCCGACATGATCGCGGTCTCGATGGTCTCGAGGTCGCGCATCTCGCCGACCAGGATGACGTCCGGGTCCTGACGGAGAGCGCCCTTCAGCCCGGCGGCGAAGCTCACCACGTCGACGCCGACCTCGCGCTGGCTGATGATCGAGAGCTTGTCCTCGTGCGTGTACTCGATCGGGTCCTCGACCGTGATCATGTGCAGCGCTTCGGTCTGGTTCAGCAGGTCGATCATCGACGCGAGCGTCGTCGACTTGCCGGAGCCGGTCGTTCCGGTGACCAGGATCAGGCCGCGCGACTCCTTGGCGAGCGTCTCGACGATCTTCGGCAGCTGCAGCTCGTCGAGCGAGCGGATGTTGCGCGGGATGGCGCGCATCGCGACGCGCAGCTCGCCGCGCTGGTGGTAGACGTTGACGCGGAAGCGGCCGATCGCGTCGTTGCCGTAGCCGAGGTCGAGCTGGCGGTCGGCCTCGAGGCGCTCGCGCTGCTTCTCGTCGGCCATCTGCGCGATGATGTCCTTCAGGTCGAGCTCGCTGAGCGAGGGATAGGAGTCGTCGGGGCCGAGCTGGCCGAAGCGCCGGAAGAACGGCGGCGCGCCGACCTTCAGGTGGATGTCGGACGCCTCCCTGTCGAGCGCCGTGCGCAGGATGTCGTCGATCGCGAGCATGGGTTCCCCCCGTTTGCCTCGGCGGGAGCCTCGTCCAGCGGTGCGCCGTGCGCATGCTCCCCCACGAGAGCTTCGGCGCTCGGAGAGGAGGCCTTGAGGGCTGCGCGGGAGCGGCTCGCGTCGCACCCGCCGCGGCGCGGGCCCTGGGCTCGCGGCGTGCGCCGCC
>JBFMAS010000713.1:0-19223 GCA_040755575.1 Thermodesulfobacteriota bacterium | reverse complement strand
ACGAGCGCCGCGAGCGTCAGCTGCAGGTGCCCGGTCAAGTAGCTCGGCAGCAGCGCGAGCTGCTCGCTCACCCGACGGGCCCTTCGCCGAGCAACGCCTCGACGGCCGACGCCTGGCGCCGCGGCGTGTCCATGAGCCGGCGCACGTAGTCCGTCGCCGGGCGCAGCATGAGCTCGCGCGGCGTGCCGACCTGCACCAGGCGCCCCGCGTCCATCACCGCGATGCGGTCGCCGAGGAGCAGGGCCTCGGACATGTCGTGCGTGACGAAGATCGCGGTGAGGTGCAGCGCCCGCCGGATGCGCTGGAACGACTGCTGCACGCGGTCCCGGGTCAGCGGGTCGAGCGCGCCGAAGGGCTCGTCGAGCAGCATGAGGCGCGGCTCCGCGGCGAGCGCGCGCGCGACGCCGACGCGCTGCTGCTGGCCCCCCGACAATTCGTCCGGCCTGCGGCGGCGCATCGCGGCGGGCTCGAGCTCGACGAGCTCGAGGACCTCATCGACCCGCGCCGCGATGCGTGCCGCGGGCCAGCCCAGCAGGCGCGGCGTCACGCCGACGTTCTCGGCGACCGTCATGTGGGGAAAGAGCCCGACCTGCTGGAAGGCGTAGCCGATGCGCCGGCGCAGCTCGTGCGGCTTTAGCCGCGCGACGTTCTCGCCGTCGATCAAGACGCGCCCCGAGGTCGGCTCGACGAGCCGGTTCACCATCTTGAGGGTCGTCGTCTTGCCGCAGCCCGAGCCGCCGAGCAGGACCAGCAGCTCGCCGTCGGCGACCGTGAGGCCGAGCTCTTCGACCGCGACGACGTCGCCCCAGCGCTTGGTCAGCCGGTCGAGCTCGATCATGGCGCGGCGAGAGTACCCCAGGCCCGCCGGCGCCGCGACGTCTGCTACGACGGAAGGGTGCCGCGAGCGGTGATCTTCGACGTCGACGGCGTGCTCGTGGACTCCTACGCCGCGCACTACGCGAGCTGGCGGGACGCGCTGCGCGAGAACGGCCTCGAGCTCTCGGAGGACGACTTCGCGCGCACCTTCGGGCGCACGAGCCGTGAGGTCATCCGCGAGCTCTTTCGCGGCGAGGTCGACGACGCGCAGGTCCGCGAGATCGACGCGCGCAAGGAGGCCCTCTACCGCGACGTCGTCGCGCGCGACTTCCCCGCGATGGACGGCGCGGTCGAGCTGGTCGACGCGCTGCACGCCGCGGGCTTCCTGCTCGCGGTCGGCTCGTCGGCGCCGCCGCCGAACGTCGAGCTGACGCTCGAGCGACTCGGGCGGCGGGCGGCGTTCGCCGTGGCCGTGACCGGGCGCGACGTCACGCGCGGCAAGCCCGATCCGCAGGTGTTCGAGATCGCGGCCGAGCGCCTCGGCATCGAGCCGGCGCGCTGCGCGGTGATCGAGGACGCGGCGCTCGGCATTGCCGCGGCGAGCGCGGCCGGCATGACGCCCGTCGCGCTCGTCGGCACCGCGCGCGAGGAGCAGCTGCGCGAGGCGGGCGCGGCCCTGGTGGTACGCTCGCTGCGCGAGCTCGGTCCCGAAGCGATCGCGCGGGCGATCGACGCGCACGTCGCGCGACGCAGGGCTCAGCCCCGGCGCTCGTCGTAGAGCAGCGAGCGACGCCACCAGTCGCCGGTCGTGCGGCGCTCCGCGAAGTCGGTGAACGCGTAGTCCCACAGCCGCCAGCGCAGCTCCCGCGGGCGCCGGCCGTGGAACGGGTCCTCGGCGAGCAGCGCGAGCACCGCGGGCGAGGCCTCGCGCAGGCGGGCGAGCAGCGCGGGCGTGACGAGGCGGGCGCTGGTCCGGCCGCTCGCCAGCATGCGCTCGAGGTAGAGCGCGTCGAACCACATCTGCCAGTCGAGGCGCGGCATGTTGGTCCCGGCGAACGACGGCGCGCGCGCGAGCGGCCCGGGCTTCCAGCGGAAGACGTAGGGCCGCCACTCGACGCCGTCCGTCGTCCCCTCGAGCACGATCTCTGGCCGGCTGGTCGTCATCACGGCAAACAGCCCGTAGCTGCTGACCAAGTGATAGGGCGCGAGCGCCCGCGCCAGCGTCGCGACCGGCGGCGCCGCCGTCGCCGGGACCCCGAACCCCTGGGCGAACGACAGCGGCACGCTGAGCGCGAGGAGCAGCCCCGCGACGAGGCCGTCGAGCGCGATCTTCCAGCGCCGCTCCGCGCGCCGTGGTCCCCGCGAGCCGCGGCGACGCGGCCAGATGCGCGCGAGCCAGCCGTCGTCGAGCAGCGGCACGCAGAGCACGATCGAGAGCAGGTTGAAGAAGCCGTAGTTGCCGGTCGCCGCGATCAGGAGCTGCAGCGCGACGAGCCCCGCACACGCGACGAGCCTCGGCACGCGGCCGAGAAAGATGAGCGGCGGCAGCGCGAGCTCGACGACGAACATCCACGCGCAGGACAGCCGCTGGAGCCAGGCGGGGAGCTGGTGCGCGTACCAGCTCGTCCACGCCGGCAGCGGCTGCGTCTCGTAGTGGAACGACAGCGCGTCGAGGCTCCACCACGCGGGGTCGCCGCTCGCGAGCTTGACCCAGCCCGAGAAGAACATCAGCCGGAAGGCGAGCCAGCGCAGCAGCCAGAGGACGATCGGGGACGGCGCGCGGGCCGACGGCGCGTCGAGGCGCCAGGCGAGCGGCGCCCAGAAGATCGCGAGGAACCCGGTCTCGAGGAGGAGCGCGTCCCACTGGTAGGAGAGAAACGTCTGCCCGACGGCGACGAGTGACAGGTAGAGCGCCCAGAGCAGGGCGAGCGCGACGAGCGGCACGAGGCCGGCGACGAGCAGCAACGCCAGCGCGATGCCCGCCCGGCAGACGAGGTGCAGCGACCCCGGGCCCGCGTCGAGCCAAAAGACGGTCGGGACGCGCGACCCCACGGCGTCGCCGAGCGCCGACGCGACGCGCGCGAGGTACGCGTCCGCCGGCAGGACGCCGTCCGGCCCGAGCAGGCCGTCGACCTGCCAGTCGAGCGAGGCGAAAGCGGCGAGGTAGACGACGCCGAGCAGCCGCAGGAAGAGGCGGCGGGTGAGGTCGACGCTCAACCCAGCGCGCGCATCAGCTCGGCGTACCGATCGGCGATCGGCAGCACGGTGTCGCGGTCGGCGGGCGGCAGGCCGAACACCACGCGCTCGACGCCCGCCTTGCGGTACTCGTCGATTCGCTCGGGCTTCGCCGGCGCCCCGAAGATCGTGATCGAGATCGTCGCCGGATCGCGCCGCGCGGCCTCCGCGCGCACGCGCAGGTCCGCGATGCCGGCCAGGACGTCGTCGCGGCCGGCGATCGGCATCCAGCCGTCGCAGTAGTCGACCACGCGCTGGCGACCTCGCGCGCTGCCCGTGCCGAGCAGGATCGGCGGGTGCGGCTTCTGCGCCGGCTTGGGCCAGCTCCAGATGGGATCGAAGTCGACGTACTCCCCGTGGTACGACGCCTCCTCCTTCGTCCAGATCTCCTTCATCGCCGCGATGCGCTCGCGCAGCACCTTCCAGCGGCGCTTGAAGTCGGTGCCGTGGTTGGCCATCTCCTCGGCGTTCCAGCCGCCGCCGATGCCGAACAGCAGGCGGCCGTCCGACAGCTGGTCGAGCGTCGCCACCTGCTTCGCGAGCACGATCGGGTCGTGCTCGACCACCAGGCAGATGCCGGTGCCGAGCTTGATCCTGCTGGTCGCCTGCGCCGCCGTCGCGAGCGCGACGAACACGTCGTTGGTGTGCCAGTACTCCTTCGGCAGGGCCGCGCCGCCGGGCCACGGGCTGATGCGGCTCACCGGGATGTGCGTGTGCTCCGGGAAGAGCAGCGACTCGAAGCCGCGCTCCTCGGCCGCTCGAGCGAGGTCTGCGGGGCGCATCGCGTAGTCGGTCGAGAACATCAGCAGCCCGTACTTCATCGCTTCCTCCCGGCGTTCGGGTGATGTGACCGTGCCCCTCGGGGCGAGTCAACCTGCGCGGCGCCCGCTTTGCGCGCCGTTCGTGGCCCACGGTAGAACGGCCGCATGCATCTAGGCGCACGAGCGGACCGGCACCCGGACAAGCCGGCGCTGATCTTCGCGGACCAGGAGCGCACGGTGACGTACCGGCAGCTCGAGCAGCGCTCGAACCGCGTCGCGCAGGCGTTGCAGGCGTGGGGCCTGCGGCCGGGCGACGGCATCGCGGTGGTGCTCGCGAACGAGGAGCACTTCTTCGACTTCTACTGGGCGGCGATGCGCTCGGGGCTCTACTTCACGCCGGTCAACTGGCACTTGTCGGCGGAGGAGGTGCGCTACGTGGTCGAGGACTGCGACGCCCGCGTGCTGGTCGCGAACGCGAGCTTCGCGGACCAGCTCGCGCCGCTCGCGGACCGCGGAGGCCGCATCGAGCGCCGGATCTCGGTCGGCGGGACGATCCCCGGCTTCGCGCGCTACGAGGACGCGGTCGCGCCGTTCCCGGCCACGCGCATCGCCGACGAGCGCGAGGGGGCGGCGATGCTCTACTCGTCGGGAACGACCGGCAAGCCGAAGGGCGTGCGCCCGCCGCTGCCGCTCGATCCCGCGGGGACGGGGGCGGTCGTCCTCGGCGTGGCGGCGTTCACGACCTTCTTCGGCCTCGAGGAGAGCGACACGTACCTGTGCCCGGGGCCGCTCTACCACGCGGCGCCGCTCGCCTTCACCGCGCTGCAGCACCGCATCGGCGCGACGGCGCTGGTGATGGACCGCTTCGACCCCGAGAGGGCGCTGCGCTACGTCGACCGGTACCGCGTCACAACCAGCCAGTGGGTGCCGACGCACTTCGTGCGCATGCTGAAGCTGCCCGAGGACGTCCGCCGCAAGTACGACCTGTCGAGCCTCAAGGTCGCGATCCACGCCGCGGCCCCGTGCCCGATCCCCGTCAAGGAGAAGATGATCGAATGGCTCGGCCCGAAGATCGTCGAGTACTACGCGGGGACCGAGGGCGGCGGCACGCTGATCCGCTCGGAGGAGTGGCTGACGCACAAGGGCTCGGTCGGACGGCACTGGGCGGGCGGCAAGGTGTGGATCCTCGACGAGACGGGCGAGGAGGTGACGGAGCCGGGCGTCGACGGCGTGATCTACTTCGAGGCGCCCGAGGACCCGGCGGCGCGCTTCCGCTACCACAAGGACGACGCCAAGACGGCGGACACCTACCGCGGGCGCCTCTTTACCCTCGGTGACGTCGGCCACCTCGACGCCGAGGGCTATCTATATTTGACGGACCGCCGCTCGCACATGATCATCTCGGGCGGGGTCAACATCTACCCGCAGGAGGTGGAGAACTGCCTCGCGACGCATCCCGGGATCGACGACGTCGCGGTGATCGGCGTGCCGCACGAGGACATGGGCGAGGAGGTGAAGGCGGTCGTTCAGCTCGCGCCCGGACAGGCGCCGACGCCCGAGCTCGCGCGGGAGCTGATCGCCTACGTCCGCGAGCGCATCGCGCACTACAAGGCGCCGCGCTCGATCGACTTCGTCGACGCGCTGCCGCGCCTCGACAACGGGAAGATCTACAAGCGCCTGCTGCGCGAGCGCTACTGGGCCGGCCACGGCTCGCGGCTCGTGTGACGATCGCCGGGTGAAGCGATGTCGCTCCAGGTCGTCACGCTGAAGGAGATCGAGCGGATCTTCACCGTCATCGACCGTCTCGGCGTGTCGCGCGAGGCGGTCGTCATCCCGCTCAAGCCCGCGATCCCCGGCAGCGTCCGGCGCCTGCCGAACGGCAAGCTCGAGATCGTGGTCGACGCGGAGCTGCCGCTCGACGACTGGCTGGTGGAGCTCGAGCGCCGCCTCCTCGAGCTGGGCGCCGGAGCGCCGTAGGAAGCGAGCGAACGCGGTCAACCGATCGGCGCGCCCGATCGTCCGTCCAGGTGTGGACGGCGGACGACGGTGAGCCGGTCGGCGGCAGGGCGCGGCGAGGGCGCGAGCCCCTCGCGTCGAGCTGCTCAGCGCGACCTGCGGATCTCCTCCAGCTCGCGCTCGAGCCGCCGCGCCTTGCGTCCGATCGACAGCAGGTAGACGAAGATCGCGAGCCAGACCGCCGTGTAGGCGGCGAACAGGTAGTTGAGTCCCTTCACGAGCGGACGCCCTCCAGCTGCAGCGCAGCGACCGAGTCGTCGACCGCGAGGAGGCGGGCGCGCAGCGAAACGAGCCAGGTGAACAGCAGGGCCAGGGCCACGCCCGAGACGAGCAGCGTCCAGCCCATGAGCGGGTCCTTGAGCCCGGAGTCGGGCTCCTCCGACAGCATCACCGCCGGGTGCACGCCGCGCCACAGCCGTACGGCGAGGATCAGCAGCGGGATGTCGAGCGTGCCGACGATCCCGAGCACCGCCGCGTAGCGCAGGATGGTGTCGTCGCCGCCGCCGAGGCGCCGCAGCATCAGGTACGCGGCGTAGATCGCCCACAGCACGACCGTCATCGTGAGGCGTGGGTCCCACGTCCACCAGACGCCCCAGATCGGTCGCGCCCAGATCGGCCCGGTGACCAGCACCAGCGTCGTGTAGAGCATGCCGACCTCGGCGTTCGCGTGCGCGAGCTGGTCGGCGCGGCGGCTGCCGGTACGCAGGAACTGGACGCTCGCGATCGCGACGAACACGAAGCCGGCGAACGCCATCCACGCGAGGTTGACGTGGAAGTAGAAGATCCGCTGCACCACGCCCTGATCGCGCTCGCTCGGGACCAGCACGAACACCATGCAGATCGCGGCCAGCATCGCGATGCAGGTGAGAGCGGGCAGCAGCCTGTCCCGCCAGATCCGTGTGTCGTTCATCGCGACCCCTCGTCCCTTGCCCGGCCGGTCCAGCTTCTCATTCTTCGAGGACGTAGTCGAAGCTCAGCCAGCCCGCGACGGCGAAGACGATATCGAACGCGGCCAGGGTCAGCAGCCAGGACTGCAGCTCCGCGGCGCTCTGGCCGACCAGCGCGCCTGCCGTCGTCCGGGTCGCGGCGATCAGCAGGGGCGCGAGCAGCGGGAACATGAGCACCGGCAGCAGCACCTCGCGGGCGCGCGTCCGGCTCGCGATCGCCGCGCACAGGGTGCCGATGGCGGCGATGCCCGTCACGCCGAGCAGCACGACGACCGGCAGCAGCCAGCCGGGCGCGAGGCCGCGCGTGCCGAGCAGGACGCCGATCAGAGGCAGCAGCACCGCGGCGGCGACCAGCAGGACGAGCAGGTTGCCGAGCGCCTTGCCCAGGTAGATCGAGCCGCGGTCGATCGGCGCGAGCGCGAGGCCGGTGAGCCCGCCCGCCTCCCGCTCGAGGACGAACGAGCGGTTCAGCGACAGCGTGCCGGCGAGCAGCAGGGTCGTCCACGAGAGGCCCGCGAGGAACTCGGCGCCGACGAGGCGCTCCGGCTCGAGCGTGAAGGCGAACACGAGCACGACGAGCAGCGCGAGCAGGAAGACCGAAGACGTCATCTCGCCGGTGCGCAGCTCGATGGCGAGGTCCTTGCGAACGATCGTCCACATGGTCGCGAGCGAGCGCTGCGCTCAGACCTCGAGCCCTGCGAGCCGGCGGTAGTCGCGCGTGAGCTCGCTCGCCGTCGGCACCGGGCTCGACTCGCCGACGACGCGGCCGGCGGACAGCACCACCGCGCGGTCGGCGAGCGCCGCGGCTCGCGCGAGGTCGTGCGTCACCAGGACGACCGCTGCTCCCGCGGCGGCGCGTGCCCGGATCTCGCCCTCGAGCAGATCGCGGCCCGCTTCGTCGAGCGCCGTGAACGGCTCGTCGAGGAGCAGCAGCTCGGGATCGTGCAGCGTCGCGCGCGCGATGGCGAGGCGCTGCAGCATGCCGCGCGACAGCGCGCGCGTCGGCCGCTCGATCGCGTGCGCGAGCCCGACCCGGACGAGCAGCGCCCGGGCCCGCTCGCGCGGGTCCGCGCCGTCTTCGCCCGAGCCGCGCGGGCCGTAGAGCCGCGCGAACACCTCGAGGTTCTGGCGCGGGGTGAGGTCCTCGTAGACGAGCGGCTCGTGGCCGACGAAGCCGATGCGGCCGAGGACCTCCGGCGTCGGCCGGCCGGGATGGCAGTCGACGTCGAACAGGAGGAGCTCGCCGGCGCTCGCCCGCGAGATGCAGGCCAGCAGGCGGAGCAGCGTGCTCTTGCCGGCGCCGTTCGGACCCAAGACGGCGACCACCTCGCCGGCGCCGACGCGGAGGTCGACGTCGCGCAGCACGAGGCTCACACCGAACGCCTTGCGCAGGGCGCGAGCCTCGACCAACGTACGCCCCGCCGCGGACCGCATGGAGAGCTGAGTCTGGCGCACGAGAGCGAAAACTTCCAGCCGCCTGCGCCCGCGGACCGGCCACGCCGCCGCGGAAAGTGCTACTTTCGTCGCTCGGAGAGAAAGACCCGCGCGCGGTCGCTCGTCAAGTAATGGGGTAGGCGCGCTCGCGCGCAAGGGGGTATGGAAGTCGTGGACGTCGTGGGGAGCCTTCGGAGAGTTCTCGTTCCACTGCTCGGCGTGCTGCTCGCTTCGAGCGCCGCCGGAGCGCCGGCCGGCCGCTCGAGCCTGCCCTACAGCCCCGAGGAGCCGTATCGGGCGGCGCTCTTGATGGACGCGGACAGCGGCGAGGTGTTCTTCGCGCACGAGGAGAACGTGCCGTGGCCGCCGGCCTCCATGGTCAAGATGATGACCGTGCTGATCGCCATGGAGCAGGTGAAGGCGGGTGCGATCTCGCTCGACGACATGGTGCCGACGTCGGCCTGGGCGAGCCAGATGGGTGGCTCGCAGGTCTACCTCGCCGAGGGGGAGCAGTTCCCGCTGCGCGACATGCTGCGCGCCATCATGATCTCCTCGGCGAACGACGCCTCGGTCGCGGTCGCCGAGCGGATCGCCGGCTCGACCGATGCCTTCGTCGAGATGATGAACCGCCGCGCCCAGGAGCTCGGCATGACGAGCTCCGAGTTCCACTCGGTGCACGGCCTGCCGCCCGCCGCGGGCCAGAAGCCCGACCTGATGAGCGCCGCCGACCTGGCGAAGCTCGCCCGCAAGCTCATGGAGTTCCCGGAGGTGCGCGAGTGGGCGGCCGCGTCGGAGGCGCCGTTCCGCGACGGCAAGTTCGTCATGCGCAACACCAACCACCTCGTGCGCACGTACCGCGGCGCGACCGGCCTCAAGACGGGCTACTACGCCGCGGCCGGCTTCGAGGTCACGGCGACCGCGTCGCGCGACGGCCTCAACCTGATCGCGGTCGTCCTCGGCGTGCCGACCAAGAAGGGCTGCTTCGAGGAGACCGCAAAGCTGCTGTCGAAGGGCTTCGCGGGCTACCGCGCGGTGCAGCCGGTGAAGGCGGGACAGTCGGTCGGTGCGCAGATCGCGGTGTCGGGCGGCAAGGAGCGCTTCTTCACCGGCGAGGCGGCGAAGGATCTGCGCCTGGTGCTGCCGCGTCAGGAGGCGCAGCGGGTCAAGGTCGAGGTGAAGGTGCCGGCGCAGGTCGACGCCCCGGTCAGCAAGGGACAGGTCGTCGGCGAGATCATCGCCGTGCAGGGCGACAAGGAGCTGAGCCGCATCGAGGTGCTGGCGCCGAAGGACATCGCGCGGACGTCGTGGTGGTCGGGGTGGTTCTGAAGCGCGCGAGACGGCGGCCGCGCCGCTCCTACGCCGGCCGCGGCTGGGGCGGCCTGACTTCCTTTGCTTGCCCGCCGCCGGCCGGGACCTGGCCCGAGCCACCGGCCTGGCCTGCGGGCGCCTGACCCTGCGCGCTCGCCGCCGCGGGGCGACCGCCGCCGACCGGCGCCGCCTTCTTGCGGACGCCAGGCGCCATCACCAGGTGCATGACGCGGCCCTCGGTGCGCGGCTCGATCTCGACCCAGCCGTGGTCCGCGAGCTGGGCCGCGATGCTGGTGAGCTTGCCGCGGCCGAGGTCCTGGTGCGCCATCTCGCGTCCGCGGAAGCGCAGCGTGAACTTGACGCGCTGGCCGTCGCTCAGGAACTCCTGCGCCTTCTTCAGCTGCCGCTCGAGGTCGTGCGCGTCGGTGCCCGGCCGGATGCGCAGCTCCTTGAGCTGCGTCACGTGCTGCTTCTTCTTGGCCTCGGCGTCCTTCTTCTGCTTCGAGTAGCGGAACTTACCGTAGTCGAGCAGGCGGCACACCGGCGGTTGCGCCGTCGGCGCAACCTCGACCAGGTCGACGTCGGCCTCCTGCGCCATCCGCAGCGCGTCGTCGGTGTTGACGACGCCGAGCTGCTCGCCGGACAGGCCGATCAAGCGGACCTGGGGCACTCTGATTTGACGGTTGGTTCGATGTTCCTCGTCGGGGCGAACGGGCAAGAATCGCGGACCGCGCGGTCGCTGCATAGGACTCCTTTTCTCTGCGACGCGAAGCATGAGAGGTAGCACAGCGGCATGCCGGAACAAACTCCGATTGAATTGTTGCCCTCGCCGGGACCCCGGTGGTAAGAGGCGCGCGGTTTCGAATCTGTATCCGGGTGACGTTGCGTTCGACGACTCTTCTCGGGTCGCGAATGCGCACCGAGGGAGGCGCACCCGGAGAAGGCTGGAGGAGCACCGGTATGCCTCAGGGGAAGGTGAAGTGGTTCAACCCGCAGAAGGGTTTCGGTTTCATCGAGCAGGAGGGGGGAGAGGACATCTTCGTTCACTACTCGGCGATCAGCGGTCAGGGGTACAAGACGCTGGAGGAGGGCCAGATCGTCGAGTTCGAGGTCGTACCGGGTCGTAAGGGGTCCCAGGCCGCAAACGTTCAGAAGATCTAGCGTCATGTCCGGGGCGTGAGGGCACGGGCCCTCACGCCCCGTCGCTCCGCGCGCGGGTGGCGTCGCCGCGGAGCCGCGAGGCCATCGCGCAACGCAAGGCCGGCGGCGTGTCCAGGTCCGTGCCGCGAACGATGGCACCAGCGCCAAAGCGGTGACGCTGCGGTCGCGTTGCGGCATCGTTGCGTCGTTTCCGCCGGCTCGCACCCGTCGCCCGCGCCAGCGCGGCACGATCGCGTCGTGGTACCGCCGTTGCTTGCGCACCTTCGCGTGGATCCGCGCGAGCAGCACGCGCTGGAGCTCGATCGGCTCGCGTGCGCGAGGCTTCCCCTCGCCATGTGGCTCGTGCTGGCCTTCGTCGCCGGCGCGCTCCCGATCGAGCTCTACTACTATCCCGAGCACCGCGACTCGTACCTGCTCGTGCTCGGCATCGAAGGGCTGGTCTCGATCCTCGCCTACGTGTGGCTGCGCTGGCAGCCGCTCCTCGCGCGCGCCATCGCGATCGCATGGGCGAGCGTGATGGCCGTATGCGTCGTCGCGTACTATCCGCTGGTCGACGGCGACGCCACGCTCGCCGTGGTCGCGCTGATCTGCATGATCTCCGCGATGCCGGCCGTACTGCCCTTCGGGTTGCGCCACCAGGTATTGCTCTGCGGGGTCTGCACGGTCGCCTTCGCGGTGCTGATCGTGGGCGGCGCCCGATCCGCGCTGCCGTGGCCTTACCTGGTGGTCGCGCTGCTCGCCGTCGGCTCGCTGTCGGCGATCGGGGCGGCGTCGCTGGTCGGCTATCGGCTCGAGGCGCTGCACCGCGAGGCCGTCCTGCGCCAGGCGCACGAGAACCTCCGCCTCGCGCTGGCGCGCGCGGAGAGCGCCGTGGAGATGCGATCGCGGCTGGTGGCGAACGTGTCGCACGAGCTGCGCACCCCGGTGAACGTGATCGTCGGCTACGCCGACATGGTCCTCGACGCCGCGTCGGACGAGAAGCTCGTGCGCAATCTGACGCGGCGGATCCGCGAGTACGCGGTGTCGCTCGACACGCTGATCTCGCAGCTCCTCGACCTGTCCCGCCTGTCCTGCGGCAAGGTCGACGTGATGACCGAGCCGATCGACCTGCGCCGCATGCTCGACGACGTCGCACACGACGGCCGCCTCCTGACGCGCGGCCTGCCCATCGCCGTGGTCGCGGACTGCCAGGTCGCGGAGGTGTTCAGCGACCCGATGCGGCTGCGTCAGATCCTGAACAACCTGGTGACCAACGCGGCGCGCGCGACGCGCAGCGGCCGCATCGAGATCGCGGCGCGTGCGCAGGGCGACTGGCTGGTCTTGACGGTGAGCGACACGGGCTGCGGGATCCCCCCCGAGAAGCACGACGCGATCTTCGACGCCTTCGAGCAGATCGGGGCCAACGTCGCGGGCTCGGGTGGAATCGGTCTCGGCCTCGCGATCGTCCGCCAGCTCACCGACCTGCTCGGCGGAACCGTCGGTGTGACGAGCACGCCCGGCGCGGGCGCGACGTTCACCGTCCGGCTGCCGCTGCGGCACGGCGAGCTGCGGCCGGGCGCGCACGCCGCCGGAGCAGCCGAGGCGAGCGGCGTCGGCGCGCACGGCGAGCCCGCCTCGCCGCCGCTCGACGCTCCGCTCTGACGGTCGCTGCGGCGGCGGTTCCGCGCTATGACCGTCGCATGCTGCTGCGCAACGAGAAGATCCTCCTCACCGGGCCGACGAGCCAGGTGGGCTTCCCGCTCGCGCGCGCGCTCGCCGCGCACAACGAGGTGCACGGCCTCGCGCGCCTGTCACGCAACGAGGACCGCGAGCGCCTCGCCGCGATCGGCGTCAAGCCGCTCGCGCTCGACCTCGCGAAGGAGCCGCTCGAGCGCGTTCCCGACGACTTCACCTACGTGCTGAACTTCGCGGTGGTGAAGACGGGCGACTTCGCCTACGACCTCGCGGCGAACGCCGAGGCGGCGGGCCGTCTGATCGCGCATTGCCGGCGCGCGAAGGCCTTCCTGCACTGCTCGTCGGGTGGCGTCTACCAGTACGCCGGGCACTCGCCGCTGCGCGAGGACGCCCCGCTCGGCGACAACCACCGCGTCCTCTTCCCGACCTACAGCATCTCGAAGATCGCGGCCGAGACGGTGGTGCGCTTCGCCGCCGCCGAGTTCGGGGTGCCGAGCGTGATCGCGCGCTTCAGCGTCCCGTACGGCGACAACGGTGGCTGGCCCCTCTACCATCTGCTCATGATGCGTGCGGGCGGCGAGATCCCGGTGCACGTCGACAAGCCGAACCTGTACAACCCCATCCACGAGGACGACTACGTCGCGCACGTGCCGAAGCTGCTCGCGGTCGCGGGCCTGCCGGCCGTGACGACCAACTGGGGCGGCGAGCAGGTCTCCATCGAGGAGTGGTGCGGCTGGCTCTCCGAGCTGACGGGCCTCGAGGCGCGCTTGCGCTACACGACCGAGGCGCTCGGCAGCCTTCCCCTGGACCTCACGCGCATGCACGAGCTGATCGGCGCGGCCCGCGTCCCCTGGCGCGACGGCATCCGCCGCATGGTGCAGGCGCGCGCTCCGGAGCTGCTGCGCTGATGGTCAAGATCGATCCCAGGGTCGCGGTGCTGCTCGTGGTCGGGATGATCGTCGCGATGCTGATCTTCTGGTTCGAGCCGTCGTTCACGCTGCGCTACATCGTCGTCGGCGTGCTCGCGGCGCTCTACGTCTTCTTCCGCTTCAACAGCTGGCGCTGACTCGCGACGGCGCTCGCTTCGTGTGCATCATAGCCCGTGCAGATGACGAATCAGGACCATCGAGTCGCGAACCCGCTGCTCGCCGAGCGTGGGCTGCCGCGCTTCGACGAGATCCGTGCGGAGCACGTCGTTCCCGGGATCCGCGCGCTGCTGGGCGACCTGGAGCGTGAGCTCGCCGCGATCGAGTCCGGCATCGCGGCGGACTGGGAGCACGTCGTGGCGCCGCTCGAGCGTCTCAGCGACCGGCTGTCGCTCGCGTGGGGCACGGTCGGTCACCTGATGGGGGTGCGCAACAGCGACGAGCTGCGCGTCGCCTACGAGACCGTCCAGCCGGAGGTGGTCGCGTTCTCGCTGCGGGTCGGCCAGAGCCGGCCGATCTACCGCGCCCTGAAGGAGCTGCGCGACGGACCGTCGTGGCCGACGCTCGACGGGACCCAGCAGCGCATCGTCACCTCTCTCGTGCGCGACGCGGAGCTCGCCGGCGTCGGCCTCGAGGGCGAGAAGCAGGAGCGCTTCAACGCGATCCAGGCGGAGCTCGCCGAGTGCTCGACGCGCTTCAGCAACCACGTGCTCGACGCGACCAAGGCGTTCGCGCTGACGCTGCGCAGCCGCGACGAGACCGAGGGCTTGCCGCAGAGCCTGCTGCAGCTCGCGGCGCAGGCGGCGCGCGAGGCGGGCGAGGAGGGCGCGAGCGCACAAGGCGGCCCGTGGCGGATCACGCTCGACGCGCCGAGCTACGTCCCGTTCCAGCAGCACAGCCGGCGGCGCGAGCTGCGCGAGCAGCTCTACCGCGCGTTCGTCACGCGCGCGAGCTCGGGAGAGCTCGACAACACGCCGCTGATCGAGCGCATCCTGCGCTTGCGGCGCGAGGAGGCCGGGCTCCTCCGCTACGCGAGCTACGCGGAGCTGAGCCTCGCGAGCAAGATGGCGCCGAGCGTCGCAGCGGTCGACGAGATGCTCGAGGAGCTGCGCGTCGCGTCCTACCCCGCAGCCGAGCGCGACCTCGCCGAGCTGCGCGCGCTCGCCCGCGAAAACGACGCGCCCGAGGCCGCCGACCTGAAGCCCTGGGACGTCGCCTTCTGGGCGGAGCGCCTGCGCGAGCGGCGCTTCGCCTACACCGACGAGGAGCTGCGTCCGTACTTCCCGCTGCCGCGCGTGCTCGACGGGCTCTTCGCTCTGGTGAGCAGCCTCTTTGGCTTGACCATCCGTCCCGCGGACGGCGAGACGCAAGTGTGGCACCGCGACGTACGGTTCTTCCGCATCTACGACGAGAGCAGCACGGAAGTCGCGGCGTTCTTCCTCGACCCGTACTCGCGGCCGAAGGAGAAGCGCGGCGGCGCCTGGATGGACGAGTGCATCGGCCGTGCGCCGGGCCGTCTGCCGGTCGCGCATCTCGTGTGCAATCAGGTGCCGCCGGTCGACGGCAAGCCGTCGCTGATGACCTTCCACGAGGTCAACACGCTGTTCCACGAGTTCGGGCACGGCCTGCAGCACATGCTGACGCGCGTCGAGCGGCCGCTCGCGGCGGGCATCCGCAACGTCGAGTGGGACGCCGTCGAGCTGCCGAGCCAGTTCATGGAGAACTGGTGCTACCACCGCGAGACGCTGCTCGGCTTGACGGGCCACGTCGAGACCGGCGCCAGGCTGCCGGAAGAGCTGTTCCGCAAGATCGCGGCGTCGCGCACCTTCCGCGCGGGCTCCGACATGCTGCGCCAGCTCTACTTCGCCATGACCGACCTCGCGCTGCACCACGGCTTCGACCCGGACGGTCCGGAAACGCCCTTCGACGTGCAGCGGCGCATCGCCGAGAAGACGACCACCATCCCGCCGCTGCCGGAGGACCGCTTCCTGTGCAGCTTCACGCACATCTTCGGCGGCGGCTACGCGGCCGGCTACTACAGCTACAAGTGGGCCGAGGTGCTGTCCGCGGACGCGTTCGCGGCCTTCGAGGAGGCCGGTCTCGACGACGAGCGGGCGCTGGCCGCGACCGGACGGCGCTTCCGCGACACGGTGCTCGCGCTCGGCGGCAGCCGGCACCCGATGCAGGTGTTCCAGCAGTTCCGCGGTCGTCCGCCGACGACCGAGGCGCTGCTGCGCCACCACGGGCTGCTGCCGGCGGCCAGCGCGGCGGCCGGAGTCGCCGCCGACGCCGCTACTTGACGCGGCTGCCCGGCGCGATCGGCTTGTCCGGCGCGAGCACCGCGAGGCCGCTCTCGTCGGTCGCGGCGAGGATCATGCCGCGGCTCTCGAGGCCGCGCAGCTTCGCCGGCTTGAGGTTCGCGACGACGACGACCTGACGCCCGACGAGCGCCTCGGGCGCGTACGCGGCGCGGATCCCGGCGACGAGCTGGCGCTCCTGCTCCTCGCCGAGGTCGACCGACAGCACCACGAGCCGGTCGGCGTTCGGGTGCGGCTCCGCCTTGCGGATCGTCCCCACGCGGAGATCGACGCGCAGGAAGTCGTCGATCGAGATCTCGCTCGCGTCCTTGCTCTCGTCCGAGTCGGCCATGGTCGTCACGCGCGGCGGCGGCCGCGCTCCTTGGTCGCCGGCAGCTTCCTGCCGCAGGCGTGGCAGAAGCGGGCGGCGCGTGCAAAGCGCTGCCCGCAGCCCGGACAGAAGCCGGCCGCCTCTCCGGCCGCGCGGCCCGCCACAGGCGGCGGCGACGCGGGCGAGGCGCCCGGCGCCGCGGCGGGCGGCACCGCGTGCAGCGCGCTCGCGCTGTCGACCGCGGCAATCGCGCGCAGCGCGCGCTCCTCGAGCTCGGCGCGCAGCGCCGCGTGGTCCTCGTCGGACAGCTTGCCGGTGCGGTGGTCGAAGTCCGCCTCGCGGATCGCGAGCAGCGCGAGCTCCTTCTCCTTCTCGGGCGTGATCTCGCCGGCGTCCGGCGTCGCGCCGGGAGCTGCCTCCAACGGCTCGCCCGGCGCGAGCAGCGGCCAGGCGACGTACGCGGCGGCCGCGAGCACGAGCACCAGGCCGACGATCGTCAGCAGCATGCCATCCCCCTCACGACCTGCGCTCGAGCTCGGCGAGCTCGCGATCGAGACGGGCGCGCAGCTCGGGATCGGCCTGCGCGCCGCGCAGCGGCGGGGCGCCCGGGCGATCGGCGCCGCCGCCCGTGCCCGCTCCGCGTCGCCAGCGCGTGAGCACGATGCCGACGATCAGGCCGCCGAGCGCGATCGCGATGAACGGCACGGTCCACGCGGCGAGGTTGAAGCCGCGCGCGGTCGGCGAGGAGAGGATCTTCTCGCCGTACTTGCCCTCGAAGTACGAGAGGATGTCCTCGCGCGACTTGCCGGTCGCGATCTGCTCGGCGATCTCCTTCTTGAGCGGGATGCCGGAGCCGCAGTTCAGGTGGTTGCACGAGTGGACGGTGAGCCCGCAGCCGCACTGGCACGTGAGGTCGGTCTCGACCTGCGCCTGGGTCGCGACCTCGGCGTGGGCCGCGGGCGGGCCGAAGCCCGACGCCAGCGCGAGGCACGCGCCGAGCGCGACGCCGCTGCTGGACCGACGCAGGCCGCGCACGACGGAAGCGACGAGCTGCACGCCGGCCCCCGCTACGCGGTGCGCGAGCCCGCCGGGACGCGCGACGTCACCGGCACCGCGCGCTCGGCGTAGGACGGCCACATGCAGACGCCGGTCCCCAGGGCGAGCACGACACCGCCGATCCACATCCATGCGATCATCGGGTTGACGAACACCTGGAACACCGCGAGCTTGGTCGGCGGGTCGTAGCTGCCCAGCACGACGTAGAGGTCGGCGCCGAGCGTCGACCAGATCGACACCTCGGTCGTCGGCTGCTTGGGCTTCTTGTAGAAGCGCTTCTCGGGGTAGACCTCGCCGAGGCGCGTCGCGCCCTGGCCCTCGCCGTCCCACACCGAGACGCGCGCGAAGGTCCGCTCGACGTGCTCGTCGTCCTCGACCTCGATGCCCTCGTAGCGGACCGTGTAGCCGCCGAGCGTCGCGCTCTCGCCGATCTGCATCGGGCGCTGCAGCTCGAGCTTGAACACCGACGACGCGACGATGCCGACGAAGATCATCACCACGCCGACGTGCACGATGTAGCCGCCGTAGCGGCGCCGGTTCTTGCCGATCAGGCGCGACAGCGCGGTCCACGGCTTCTCGCCGAGCATCGACTGGCGCACGCGCATGCCGCGCCAGAACTCGATCCACACGGTCGCGAGCGCGAACGCCGCGACCGAGAACGCGAGCACGGCGTAGAAGTTCCGCACGCCGAGCGCGAACGCGATCGCGCCGACGAGCACGCCCGTACCGAGGGGCGCCGCGAAGCTGCGCCAGAGGCTCTTGGCCGTCGCCTTGCGCCAGGCGATCACCGGACCGACGCCCATCAGGAAGACGAGCGCGATGCCGAGCGGCGCGTTGACGCGGTTGAAGAAGGGCGGACCGACCGTGATCTTGACGCCGCGCACCCACTCGGAGAGCACCGGGAACACGGTCCCCCAGAAGACGGTGAACGCGATCCCCACCAGGATCAGGTTGTTCAGCAGGAACGCGGCCTCGCGCGAGAAGACCGACTCGAGCTCGTTGCGGCTCTTGAGCAGCGGCAGGCGCCACACCAGGAGGCCGATCGAGACCGTCAGGATCGCGAGCAGGAAGCCCATGAAGAACGGGCCGAGCCCGGACTGCGTGAAGGAGTGCACCGACGAGATCACGCCCGAGCGCGTGAGGAAGGTGCCGAAGATGGTCAGCGCGAAGGTGAGGATCACCAGCGCCATGTTCCACACCTTCAGCATGTCCTTCTTCTCCTGGATCATCACCGAGTGCAGGTACGCGCTCGCGGTGAGCCAGGGCATGAAGGCCGCGTTCTCGACCGGATCCCAGGCCCAGTAGCCGCCCCAGCCGAGGACGACGTAGGCCCAGGCGGCGCCGAACAGGTTGCCGAGCGAGAGGAAGAACCAGGAGAACAGCGCCCAGCGGCGCGTCGTGCGGATCCAGGCGTCGCCGAGCTTGCCCGTGAGAAGCGCCGCCATCGCGAAGGCGAACGGCACGGTGGTCGAGACGAAGCCGACGTAGAGCGACGGCGGGTGGATCGTCATCCAGTAGTTCTGCAGCAGCGGGTTCAGGTCCGAGCCTTCGCGCGGCGTGAACGGGAGGCGCTCGAACGGGTCGGTGACGAACACCAGCAGCGAGAGGAAGAAGGCGCCCACGATCAGCATGGTGGCGGTGACCCACGGCATCTGGTCGCGGTTCTTGTCGCGGTTCTGCAGCTGCACGACCGCGTTGCAGACGGCGAGGATGAAGGTCCACCAGAGCAGCGAGCCCTTCATGCCACCCCACAGGGCGGCGATCGTGTACCAGAGCGGCAGCGTCGAGGAGGAGTACGAGGCGACGTACTCGACGTTGAAGTCGCGCGTCAGCAGCAGGAAGAGCAGAGCCACCACCGCTATCCCGGTGAGCCCGGAGAACGCGTACGCCGCGTGCTTGCCGCTCGCGATCAGGCGGGCGTCGCGACGCAGCGCGCCGAGCACGCTCGCGCCGATGCCCCACAGCGCGACGACCAGGCCGAGGACGACCGCGAGGCGTCCGATCTCGCTCATGGGGCCTGCGGCACGCCGGCGTCGGCGCGGAGACCGTCGCTCGCCTGCGCGCTGCGCGCGGCTTCGGCTTCGTACTGATCCGCCTCGTACTTCGACGGGCAGGTCGTCAGCAGGGTCTTCGCGTGGAACACCCCGCTCTCGACCTTGCCCTCGACGATGACGTCGCGCCCGTCGGCGAACATGTCCGGCCGGATGCCGTTGTAGCGCACCGGCAGCTTCGCGCTGGCAGCGGCCGCGGCCGCGGGCGCT
>JBFMAS010000712.1:0-6824 GCA_040755575.1 Thermodesulfobacteriota bacterium | reverse complement strand
GCGCGGCGCGCGGGCCTGCCCGCGCTCAGGCCACGTGGTCGCCCGGCACCCACCAGCCGTGGAAGCCGAACGGCACCCGGCGCGGCAGCTCGACCTCGGCGATCGGGCCGCGGCCGAGGCGCAGCGCGTGCGCGGTGAAGGAATTCGCGACGCGGCCGCCGAAGTCGAACACGCCTCTCGTCGACAGGTCGCTCGGGTCGATCTCGACCGCGGCGCCGATCTCGCCCGAGCTCAGCAGGCGCCCACCCTGGTAGACGACGCTCACGTTGCTCTGCGAGTTCGCCCCGCCGGGCGGCAAGCCCTCGCGGATCGCGTCGGCGGCCACGCGGCGCGCGATCCTGTCCGCGGCGGCGGCGATCCTCGCGACGCGCGACGAGGACGAGCTGTCGATCCGCGAGGTGTGCGCCCGCGCGGGGGTTACCGCGCCGACGATCTACCACCACTTCTACGACCGCCAGAGGCTCATCGAGCGGGTGGTGGACGATCGCTTCGCGACCTTCGACCGCTGGCTCGCGCGCGTCCCGCCACCCCCCGACCCGGTCGAGGCGTTGCACTGGGGCTTCGACCGCTACGTCGAGTTCGGCGTCGCCCACCCGACCGAGTACCGCCTGCTGTTCGGGCGGCGGCGCGTCCGTCCGACGGAGCAGGGCCTCGCGGCCTTCGAGCGCTTGCGGCAAGGCATGCGGGCCGTCGCCGAAGCGGGCCGGCTACGGACGGACGTCGACACCGCGACGCTCGCCTACTGGAGCGCCGTGCACGGCGTGACGGCGCTGGCCGTGCTGGGCGTGATCGCGCCCGGTAGCCCGGTCATCACGCTCGCGCGCGAGGGCATCGTCACCCGCCTCACCCGCGCCGCGCGCCGCCGGCGGACGAAGCCGCGGCCGCGCACGGCGTGACCGCCCGGCCGAAGATGCCGACGTTCGGGCGGCCCTTCGCTTCCCGGCATCGCCGAACCGCTCGCCTCGGAGCGGCGCTCCGTGCATGATGCGCGCCGCCCTCGCCGCCGACGGCGTCGGGCACGGAGGCCGTCGATGCGCTTTCTGCTGGTGAACCCCTTCTATCCGATCGGGGAGATCCCCTCCCCGCCGCTCGGGATCTCGTACCTGGCCGGCGCGCTCGAGCGCGTCGGCGTCGAGGTGCGCGTTCTCGACCTCGTCGTCACCGCCTGCGATCGCGCCAAGCTCGAGCGCATCCTCGGCGACTTCCAGCCGGACATCGTCGGTGCCACGTCGGTCACGATGACGTTCGACTCGGCGATCTCCGTCATCCGCAGCGTCAAGCAGATCGAGCCGTCGATCATGACGGCGATGGGCGGGGCGCACGTGAGCTTCTGCGCCGAGGCGACGATGACCAAGCATCCCGAGCTCGACCTGGTCTGCCTCGGCGAGGGGGAGGAGACCATCGTCGACATCGTGCGCGCCTTCGAGAACGGGCGCGACTTCGCGAAGGTTCCGGGGATCGCCTTCCGCGACGGTGACACGATCCGCAATACCGGAGCGCGCGGCTACTGGATCGACGTCGACACGCTGCCGCTGCCCTCGCGGCATCTCGTGCCGCTCGGTCGCTATCGAGCCCTCGACCTGCCGATCTCGATGACCACCAGCCGCGGCTGCCCGTTCCAGTGCATCTTCTGCACCGGACGGCAGCTGGTCGGCGCGAAGATCCGCTACCGTCAGGCGAAGAGCGTGGTCGACGAGATGGAGCAGGTCGCCTCGCTGGGCTTCAAGCGGCTGAACCTCGCCGACGACCTGTTCACCGCGCGCAAGGACCACGCGCACGCCGTCTGCGACGAGATCCTGCGGCGCGGCCTGAAGGTCACCTGGACGAGCTTCTCGAACGTCAACACCGTCGACGTGCCGCTGCTGCGCAAGATGAAGGAGGCGGGCTGCATCCTGGTGAGCTTCGGGCTCGAGTCCGCCAACGCGGACATCTTGAAGACGGTGCGCAAGGGAACGAAGGTCCCGCGCATCCTGGACGCGGTCCAGATGTGCAACGAGGCGGGCGTCCAGCCGCACGGCTCGTTCATCGTCGGCCTGCCCGGCGAGACCCCGGAGACCCTGCGGGAGCTGCACGAGTTCGCGCGCAAGCTGGCCGACATGGGCTGCGAGACCGGCGTGCACATGCTGGCGCCGTTCCCCGGCACTGCCGTCTACGAGCAGCGCGAGAAGTACGGCATCCGTCTCCTCACCGACGACTGGTCGCAGTTCCACGCGAACCACGCCATCACCGAGCAGGACTCCGCGAGCCACGCGCTCCAGGAGGCGATCGCGCTGGAGATGGAGGAGCGCGCGAAGAAGCGTTTCTGGGACATGGCCGAGCGCGTCCTTGCCGGCACGGCCAGCGCGGACGACCGGGAGACCTACGCGCGCATCGAGCGGCACGGCGTCTACTACGAGATGATGATGCAGGACCTGCTCGAGACCGACGGCAGCTGGGACTGCGAGCGGTACGGGCGGTCGGAGGGCGAAGCCGTCGCCGAGCTGGGTGCGCGCGTGCACGCGCGCACGGGCCAGCAGCCGGACGCGATCGCGCGCGCGCTCGGCCACGCGCTCAGGGAGGGGCTGCTGCGCTACAGCATGGACGGCGGCCGCTGCACCTGGACTTGGACCGACGAGGCCCCCCCGATGGCGTGCCCGTCGAACGAGGTCGAGGTGCGACGCGACCGGGTGATCGACGTGGGCTCGGCAGCCGCTCCCGCGTGACGTCCGCAGCGCCGGCCCCGTGAGCGGGGGCGCGACGCTCACGCGGCCGAAGAGACCGCGCTCTCCTCGGCGTCCGCCCGCCGCGCCGTCCGGCTCTCGAACCGAAGCACGCCGTCCTCGAGCGCGCCGTGGCGGATCATCTTCTTGTCGCGCGAGTAGTTCTGCGGGTTGATCCACGGCTCGCGATCGCCCTGCTTCGGGAAGAGGTGCATCGCGCGCTGCATGTAGTTCGACGAGAAGTCGTCGATCCACGGGCGCGGCGGCATGTCGGCGTCCGACGGCCGCAGGCGCGGCGTCACCTGGCGCGCGCCGACCCGGTCCATGTGGTTCAGCAGCCGGCAGACGTACTCCGACGTCAGGTCCGCGCGCAGCGTCCACGAGGCGTTGATGTAGCCGAACGTGGTCACCAGGTTCGGCACGTCGGAGTACATCATGCCCTTGTAGGACCAGGTCTGTGCGAAATCGACGGGCGCGCCGTCGACGGCGAACTCCATCTCGCCGAGCGCGACGAGGTTCAAGCCCGTCGCCGTGACGATGATGTCGGCCTCGAGCTCCTCGCCGGAGGTCAGCTCGATGCCCTTCTCCGTGAAGCGCTCGATGGTGTCGGTGACGATCGACGCCTTGCCCGAGCGGATCGCCTCGAACAGGTCGCTGTTCGGCACCAGGCAGAGGCGCTGGTCCCAGGGGTTGTAGCGCGGCGTAAAGTGCTTCTCGACGTCGTAGCCCGGCGGCAGCTCCCTGCGCACCATGTCGAGCAGCTTTTGCTTGACCTTGTCGGGATGCGTGCGCGTGCGGCGGTAGAGGAGCTGCTGCAGGGCGACGTTCTTCCAGCGCGTGATCGCGTACGCCCAGCCCGAGGGCAGCACCTTGCGCAGCGCGTTCGCGATCACGTCCTGGTCGGGGCGCGAGACGACGTAGGTCGGCGAGCGCTGCAGCATGACGATGTGCCCGACGTCCTTCGCCATCGCGGGGACGAGCGTCATCGCCGTCGCGCCGGAGCCGATCACGACCACCTTCTTGCCGGCGTAGTCGAGGTCCTCGGGCCACTTCTGCGGGTGGACGATCGTGCCCGCGAAGCTCTCGACGCCCGGGAACTCGGGCGTGTAGCCCTCGCGGTAGCTGTAGTAGCCCGCGCACATGAAGAGGAAGTCGCAGGTGAAGCGCACCGTGTCGCCGGTGTCGGTGCGCCGGGCCTCGACGGTCCAGGTCGCGTCCTCGCTCGACCAGGTCGCGCTCTTCGCCAGGTGGCGGTAGCGGATGTGCCGGTCGACGCCGTACTCGGCGGCGGTCTCCTTGACGTACTCGAGGATCGCCGGCCCGTCGGCGATCGCCTTCGCCTCGCGCCACGGCTTGAAGCGGTAGCCGAGCGTGTGCATGTCGCTGTCCGAGCGGATGCCCGGATAGCGGAACAGGTCCCAGGTGCCGCCCATCGAGTCGCGCCCCTCGAGGATCACGTAGCTCTTGCCGGGGCAGCGCTCGTGCAGGTGGACGCCGGCGCCGACGCCGGACAGCCCCGCACCCACGATCAGTACGTCGAAGTGCTCCTGAGCCATGGTTTCCCCCACGCTAGACGACCGGCGGCGGCGTTGCACGCGCTCCCCGCGGCGCTACAGCTTCGCCGCCGGACGGCCGATCAAGACGAGCATGTCGCGCCCCGGCCTGAGCCGTCGCGAGTTCCTGCACCGCGCGGGCCGCGCGGGCCTGGCGGCCGGGCTCGGCTCGCAGCTCGGCCCGCTCGCGGGCTGCGGCGACGCCGTCGACGAGCCGACCGGCCGCTACGATGCGATCGTCGTCGGCGGCGGCACCGCGGGCGCGATCGTCGCGACCAAGCTCCAGCTCGCGGGCCGTGGACGGAAGCGCATCCTGGTGATCGAGGCCGGCGGGCTCACGTCCGCGGAGATCGGCGGCACCGACCGCCCGCCCTGGCTGCCGGCCGGGCGCGCGGACCTGACGCTCTTCGACGTCCCCGGGCAGTACTCGACGATCGCCTTCCAGCCGCTCGGCGCGCCCTACCAGCTCGGCGAGACGTCCTTCACCTACCAGGGCATCGGCGTCGGCGGGAACAGCATGTTCAACGGCATGCTCTTCCAGACCAACCCGCCGGCGGTGTTCGACGAGCGCTGGCCGGCGACCTGGAGGTGGGGCGACGTCGAGCCGTACTTCGAGCGCGTCCGCGGGCGCATCCCCGTCACCAGCACGCCGTCCACCGATGGCGCCGCGCAGAACGCCGGGGCGGCGGCGATCGTCCACGCGCTCTACGCCGCGAACGGCTGGGTCGAGGCCGACACCAGCCGGCCGTTCTCGGCGCCCGGCGTGTACAGCCGACCCTACGTCGCCGCCGAGGACGGCCGGCGCGCGGGGCCGATCAGCGGCTGGCTGCGCGCCGTCGCGCCCGGCGGCGTGCCCGACCCGGGACTCGATCTTTTGCTTTACGCCAAGGCGGAGCGCATCGTCTTCGCCGCGGACGGCGCCGCGACCGCGGTCGAGTATGCGAAGCGCGAGGCGCTCGACCAGTCCCTTCCCGGCGCCCGCGGCCGCGCGGAGCTCCGTGCGGGCGGGCTCCTCGTGCTCGCCGCCGGCGCGCTCGCGACGCCGCGCCTGCTGCTGCTGAGCGGCGTCGGTCCGCGCGGGCGCGAGGCGGAGATGCTCGCCGCGCCGGCGCCGTTCGCGATCGACAACCCCGGCGTCGGCGTCGGCGTGTTCGACCACGTCATCACGCTGGTCGCCTGGGACTACGACGGGCCGGTCGACTACCGCGCGTACGACTACGGCGACTACGCCGCGAACCGCGCCGACCTCGAGCGCTACCTCGCGCGCGGCGAGGGTCCTTACGCCCAGTACCAGCCGGTGTCGATCCTGAACTACGCCTCGCGGCCGGGCACGCCGGACGTGGAGGTCTTCGTCAATCCAAACGGCGTCGGCGCGCCGGGCGGCCGCTACTACGGGCCGCGCGCGATCGCGACCTACGTGATGCTGCTCGACCCGCGCGCGCGCGGCACGATCCGGCTCGACGAGCACGGCAAGGTCCGCGCGCCGGAGATCTACCTGCCCGAGACCGACGCCGGCGAGGCCGACACGACGCTGATGGCGCAGGCGGTGCTCGACCTGATCGCGCTTCTGCGGCGCGATCCCGCGCTGACGATCTCGTTCGGCCCCGGCGGCGCGAGCCACCCGCACCTCGACCCGACGCGCCTCGACGACGTCCGCGCCTACGTCACCGGCCCGTCGCCGGTCGACGGCGTCTACTACAGCCGTCTGCTCGGCAACCACTTCGGCGGCACCGTCGCGCTCGGCAGCGGCCCGGGCGGCACGGACCCCGCGACGCTGCTCGTGCGCGGCACGTCGAACGTCGCGGTGGTCGACGCGTCGCTGATCCCGAGCGTGGTGCCCGCGCACCCGGTCGGCACGATCATGGCGGTCGCGGACCGCGCTGGGGACGTACTCGCGGCGCGCTGGAGCTGAGCGCGAGCGCGAGGACGGCTCGCGCGCGCCGCCACGACGCGTCGGTGCCGCATCGCTCCGGCGCGCGCCTTGCCGCACGCCGTCTCGGCCGTGTAGGTCGCCTCCAGCGCCTCGCGCCGACGCCATGCACGCGCTCTACGTCGTCTCGGTCTGGCTGCACCTCCTCGCCGCCATGGTGTGGATCGGCGGCATGGTGTTCCTCGCCGCCGTCGTCGTGCCGGCGCTGAAGAGCCCGGAGCTCGCGCCGAGCCGCGTCGCGCTGCTGCACGGCACCGGCGTTCGCTTCCGCCGCGTCGGCTGGCTGGCGCTCGGCACGCTGCTCGTCACCGGCCTGCTGAACCTGCTGCTGCGCGGCTACGGCTTGACGCAGCTCACCAGCGCGGCGCTGTGGCGCAGCTCCTTCGGCGAGGTGCTGGCGGCGAAGCTCGTCCTGGTCGCGGTCATCCTCGCGCTGAGCCTGGTGCACGACTTCGTCGTCGGGCCGCGCGCGACGCGCGTCCTGCGCACCGACCCGACGTCCCCGGCGGCGGCGCGCGTTCGCCGCGCGGCGAGCTGGCTCGGGCGCGCCAACCTGCTCCTCGCGCTCGCGGTGCTCGCGCTGGCGGTGATGCTGGTGCGCGGCGCGCCCTGGTAGGGAGGGCGTCGCGGGCTGACGCGCGT
>JBFMAS010000711.1:0-4697 GCA_040755575.1 Thermodesulfobacteriota bacterium | reverse complement strand
GACCGTCGAGCCGAGCGTCGCCGGGCCGAAGCGGCCGCAGGACCGGATCGAGCTGCCGTCTCTCAAGATCAGGTTCCACGAGCTGCTGACCGCGCCGCCGAGCGCGAACGGCTACGGGCGCTCGGACGCGAGCGAGCGCCGCTGCACCGTGACGCTCGCGTCGCGCGGCGGCGAGCGTGCCGTCGCGTCGGGCGGCGGCGAGCAGAGCCCGGCGAGCGTGCCGGAAGGCGCGGGCGCGGTGAGCGCAAGGAACACCAGCGTCGAGACCGAGTTCGAGATGATGAACAACCGTCCGACGCCCGATCGCGTCCCGGTGACGGACGCGCTCCACGGCCCGGTGATGTGCGAGGTGGGCGACGGCGACGTGGTGATCGCCGCGATCACCTCGTGCACCAACACCTCGAACCCGAGCGTCATGCTCGCGGCGGGCCTGCTCGCGAAGAAGGCCGTCGAGCGCGGCCTCACCGTGCGGCCGGCCGTCAAGGCGTCGCTCGCGCCGGGATCTCGCGTCGTGACGGAGTATCTCGCCAAGACCGGCCTGCAGCCCTACCTCGACGCGCTCGGCTTCAACCTCGTCGGCTACGGCTGCACCACCTGCATCGGCAACTCCGGCCCGCTCGACCCGGGCCTCGAGGAGGCGATCGGACAGAAGGACCTGGTCGTCGCGAGCGTGCTCAGCGGCAACCGCAACTTCGAGGCGCGGGTCCACCAGAGCGTCAAGGCCAACTTCCTGATGAGCCCGCCGCTGGTGGTCGCGTTCGCGCTCGCCGGCCGGGTCGACCTCGACCTGTCGAAGGAGCCGCTCGGCAAGGGACGCGACGGGCGCGACGTCTTCCTGCGCGACGTGTGGCCGACGTCGAACGAGATCCGCGACTGCCTCTACGCCGCGACCGACGCCGCGACCTTCCGCCGCCTCTACTCGGACTTCGCGGCGCAGAACCCGCTGTGGAACGAGATCCCGAGCAAGACGGGCGTCGTCTACGAGTGGGACCGCTCGTCGACGTACATCCAGGAGCCGCCGTTCTTCGAGGGCTTCGGCCTCGAGCCGGGTCGTTTCAGCGACGTGCGCGGGGGGCGCGCGCTCGCGATCTTCGGCGACTCGGTGACGACCGACCACATCAGCCCGGCGGGCGCGATCAAGCCCTCGTCGCCGGCCGGGCTCTACCTGCAGGAGCACGGCGTCACGCCCGCCGAGTTCAACAGCTACGGCGCGCGGCGGGGCAACGACCGCGTCATGACGCGCGGCACCTTCGCCAACGTGCGCATCAAGAACCTCATGGTGCCGGGCGTCGAGGGCGGCGTCACCGTGCACCAGCCGAGCGGCGAGCGCATGAGCATCTACGACGCCGCGATGCGCTACCAGCAGGAGAGGGTCCCGCTGGTCGTGCTCGCCGGGCAGGAGTACGGCACCGGCAGCTCGCGCGACTGGGCGGCGAAGGGCACGCGGCTGCTCGGCGTGCGGGCGGTCGTCGCGCAGAGCTTCGAGCGCATCCACCGCAGCAACCTGGTCGGCATGGGCGTGCTGCCCTGCCAGTTCAAGGAGGGCGTCAGCGTGGCGTCGCTCGCGCTCGACGGCAGCGAGACCTACGACGTGACCGGCCTCGAGAGCGGCAGCGTCGCGCCGCGCCAGGACGTCACCCTGGTCGTGCACCGCAAGGACGGCAGCATCGAGCAGGTCCCGGTGACGGTGCGCATCGATACGCCGATCGAGGTCGAGTACTACGAGCACGGCGGCATCCTGCCGTACGTGCTTCGTCAGCTGGTCGCGGCCGCCTGAGCCACGTGGCCGCGGCCCGCGCCACGGCTCTCCTCGCCGTCGCCGGCGGCGACGCGCCGGGGCTCGTCCACGCGAAGGTCGACGGCCTGCGCCGCTTCCTCCTCGCCTACGGGGCCGCGCGGAGCTGGCTGTGGCTCGCGCTCGACCCGGGCACGCTGCCGAGCGGGCCGCTGGCCGTCTCGGCGATCCTCCTCACCGGCTGCGCCGCGCTCGCGTGGTCGGCGCGCCACGCCGCGCTCGCCGCGCGGCTCGCGCTCGCGGTGCTGGTCGTGCAGCTCGCGTGGACCTTCCCGCTGACGCACAACCACTTCTTCCTCGAGCTCGTGGCCGTCGCGCTGCTCGCCCTGGTCGATCGCGACGGCGACGGCGAGACGGTCGCGCTCGAGGCGCTCTGCTGGGTGACGGCGCTCGTGCTGCTCCACACCGGGCTCGCGAAGGTGCTGCACGGCCTCTACTTCCGCGGCGAGCTGCTCGCCTTCCTCGTCGGGCGCGGCGGACGCTTCGCCGATCTCTTCGCCTGGCTGCTGCCGGCCGACGAGATCGCGCGCCTCGCCTCGTACGATCCGATGCGCAGCGGGGCCGGGCCGTACCGTGTCGCCTCGGTGCCGTTCGTCGTCGCGTCGAACCTGGTCTGGATGCTGGAGATGGCGCTCGCGCCGCTGCTGCTCTGGCGGCGGACGCGTCCCGCGGCCGCGGTCGCCGCGATCGCGCTCGTGCTCGCGATCCAGCTGGGCGCACGCGAGCTCGGCTTCGCGCTGCTGTTCACCAACCTGCTGCTGCTCTTCGTCCCGGCCGCGGCGACGCGAACGCTGCTGCCGGTGCTCGGCGCGCTGCTCCTGTGGATGATCGTCGCGGCGTTCGGCTGGCTGCCCGGACGCGAGTGGCTGCTCACGGGGAACGTGTGACGGCGAAGGCGCGCCGCAGGCAGGACGCGCGCCGCGCGGTGCAGGCCGCGCAGGAGCCCGCCGCGACGCCGTGGAAGGCGCGCGTCGCGCTCGCCGTCGTCGCGCTCACCGCCCTGTGGCCGCTCTGCCACCGCGCGCTCGTCGCAGGGCTCGACGTCAATCCGTGGAAGCTCGGCGGCTTCGCGATGTACACGACGGCGACGCCGCCGCTGCTGGTCGGTGTCTTCGGCGAGCGCGAGGGACGTCTCGCGGCGATCGAGCCCGGCACGCTGCCCGTCGACGTGCGCACTCTGCTGCGACGCTTCGAGCAGGAGCGTCACGCGCTCGGCGCTCTGCGCTCGCCCGACGACGTCGCGCGGCGCGTGCTCACGGCGCGGCCGGAGCTCGACCGCGTGGTGGTCGTCGTGCAGCGGATGGCGCTCGACCCGGACACGGCGCGCATGACCGCGCGCCGGCGCCAGTACGCGTACCGCCGCTGATCACACGCGGATCTCGGCCAGCACGCCGAAGTGATCGCTCGGGAAGACGTCGCCGCGCGGCTCGTCGAGCACGACGCGGGCCGACATCACGGTCCCGCGCCCGGCCGCGTCCGGCAGCCCGACCAGCACGTAATCGATGCGCCGGCTCGGCTCGAACACCATCCCGGCGTACGGGTTGCGGTTGTCCCAGGTGTAGCCGCGGCCGACGCCGCCGCCGACGCGCCACGCGTCCTGCAGGTACGTGCTGCCGCCGCCGAGCGACTGCAGGCCGCAGAGGTAGCGGATCTCCGCCGAGTCCGGCTCGGCGTTCAGGTCGCCGGTCACGATCGGCGGCAGCGTCGCCTCCCGCGCCCAGCGCCGCGTGATCGCGGCGAGCTCGATCGCCTGGCGCTCGCGCACGTGGCCGTGGTGGAACTTCCAGTTGAAGTGCGTGGTCAGGAAGGCGAGCCGGCCGTGGGGCGTCGCGACCAGCGCCGCGAGCACGCTGCGGCGCTCGCCGCTCTCCACGCCGGGCAGCGGATGCACGGCGCTGCGCTCGATCGGCCAGCGCGCGGCCACCAGGTTGCCGAAGCCGTCGCCGTCCGCGTCGTGCGGCAGGTTGCTCGCGGCGTCGCTCCAGCGGAAGGCGGCCCCGAACGCCGTCTGGTAGCCGAGGCCGCCGAGGATCTCGGCACCCATGTCGAGGCCCTCGCGGCGCACGACGATCTCCTGCAGGCCGACGAGATCCGGATCGAGCGCGCGGATGCCGTCGCGGATCAGCTCCATCCGCTCCGCGTAAGGCTCGGAGACGTTCCAGCAGTTGAGCGTCAGCACGCGCAGCAGCGCCACCACCTCTCCCTATCGCCGAAGGTTGGGCGCTGCCAGCGTTGACTCGGACGTGCCCCGGGCGCATCGGTCGAACGTACGTGAGGCATTTCGCCCACGTGTCCCGTGACCCGCTGGGAGCGACGGCCCCGGCGAGGAGGAGAATCATGCACCCAGGCTGGCTGTACTGGTGGAAGGTCCGCCACGGTGGCGCGGACTGGTCGGCGTTCGCCGGCTGCGGTCCGGACTTCGGCCGGACGACGCGCGGCGACGACGCGTGGAGCGAGCACGGCGCGCGCCCCCAGTGGGCGCACCGCTTCGGCGACGACGGCGCGGAGCTGGGCGCGGCGTTCGGCGTTCGGCGGCCGCTGCGCTACCTCGCCTACAAGCTGCGGCTCGACGACGACCAGGTGAGCGAGCTCGCGCGCATCCTCGACGAGCTCAAGACCGAGCGCGCGCAGGCCGAGGTCGATCGCCGGCGGAGCCTCGGTGCCTTCGCCGACGCGCTCGGCGAGCCGAGCTTCGCCCGCGAGCGGGCCTTCGAGGGCGCGAACCTGCGCGTCCAGAGCGCCACGCGCCTGCGCGACGCGGTGGTCGCGGCGCTCGGCAAGCTGCACGCGCTCCTCGACGAGGAGCAGCGCGCGCGGCTCGCGTACCTGATCCGAACGGGCGCGCTGCAGCTCTGACGCGGCGTCCGGCGGTGGGGGGGGGGGGGGGGGGGGGCGGGCGCGC
>JBFMAS010000710.1:0-8412 GCA_040755575.1 Thermodesulfobacteriota bacterium | reverse complement strand
CATGCCGGACGCGAAGATGCCCGCGTACGCGACCGCGTTGCGCCCGAGCCGCGCGAGCCACTGCGCGGCCCCGAGCGGTGCCGCGCCGGGGTCGTTGGGATCCGTGCGCAGGAAGGCCGTCGCGTACGAGTGCAGGTCCGGCGAGTCGTACTGCGAGGAGTACGACGGCTGTGCGATCCACGGCAGGTAGAGAACGCCGAGCACCGCGAGCGGCAGGACCAGCCGGAGCGCGGCGAAGCGCGCGAGCATCTCCTCGGGCGCGCGCCGCGACGGCCGGCCGAGCGTGCGGTCGAGCAGCAGCGCGGGCACGAGCAGCAGGTTCGCCGAGCGGACGTACGCGGCGGCCGCGAGCGCGATCCCCAGCGCGACCTCGGACTGCCACGAGCGTCGTGCGTTCGCCCGGCGCAGGACGAGCAGCGCCGCGAGCGCGAGCGCGAGCCCCGGCACGTCGGACAGCACCTGGTTGACGAGGGCCTGGAGCTGCGGGTTCAGCCACACGACGAGCGCCGTCGCGAACGCGACGACCGCGCCGACGCGCGGCAGGAGCAGCGCGTAGAGCAGCACGACCGCGACCACCCCGACGACGCTCACGAACGCGTTCAGCAGCGCGAAGTCGAAGCCGCGCCAGGCGACGAGCGGCGCCAGCAGCGCGCTGAAGCCGGGCGGCCGCAGCCGGAACGGCTCGCCCATCACCGTGTAGCCGTCGCCCGCGGCGAGCGAGCGCGCGGCGAGCAGGTAGCGCGCCGCGTCCGGGCGCGCGTCCCAGAAGTCGCGCACCGTCCACGGCAGGCTCGCGAGGAGCAGCGCGGCGAGCACGACGCCCAGGCCGACGCCGAGCCGCGTCGTCCGCGCAGCCGCGGCGGTCGACGCCGGCGCGTCGCGCCCCGGCCTGCCGCCCGTCGTTGCCAGCCGCTGCGTCACGTTCGTCCTCGCCTCGCGCCGGCGAGGAGGCTAGTCCTTACACGCATGGAGCTCACCCTTTCCACCGACGACCTCGCCTTCCGCGACGAGCTGCGCGCCTTCCTCGCGCGCGAGCTGCCGAGGGACTGGAGCTACCCGCCGGGGGCAGGCTACTTCGAGCTCAGCGCGCGGGAGTTCGAGCGCCTGCGCGCGTGGCACCGCAAGCTCGCCGAGCACCGCTTCGTCGCCATCACCTGGCCGGTCGAGTACGGCGGGCGCGGCGCGCCGCCGCACCAGGACGCGATCCTGCACGACGAGCTGACGCGCGCCGGCGCGCCGCCGACGATCAACATGCTCGGCATCACGCTCTGCGGCCCCGCGCTGCTGCACCACGGCAGCCCGGAGCAGAAGGCGCGCCATCTGCCGAAGATGCTGTCGGGCGAGGAGATCTGGTGCCAGGGCTACTCCGAGCCCGGCTCGGGCTCCGACCTCGCGAGCCTGCGCACGCGCGCCGAGCTGCGCGGCGACCACTGGGTGGTGAACGGGCAGAAGGTGTGGACGAGCGACGGGCAGCTCGCCGACTGGATGTTCTGCCTCGTGCGCACCGAGCCCGACGCGCCGAAGCACAAGGGCATCGGCTTCCTGCTGATCGACATGCGCTCGCCCGGCGTCGAGGTGCGGCCGCTCAAGCAGATCACCGGTGGCAGCGAGTTCTGCGAGGTGTTCCTGAACGACGTGCTCGTGCCGCGCGGCAACATGGTGGGCGAGCCGACGCAGGGCTGGGAGATCGCGAACACCGTGCTCGGCTACGAGCGCGGCACGCAGGCGCTGTCCGCCTCGTCGGGCTTCGACGCCGACTTCGCGGACCTGCTCGACGCCGTCAAGCGAAGCGGTGGGGCGGGGGACCCGCTGCTCCGGCAGCGCGCGGCACAGCTCAAGATCGAGCTCGCCGTCCTGCGCCTGCTGGCGCTCGACTCGCTCGCGCGCCTGCGCAGCGGCCGCGCGCCCGGCGCGGAGGCGAGCATGGGCAAGCTCTGCAAGTCCGAGCTCGAGCAGAAGCTCTACGGCTTCGCCGTCGACCTGCAGGGGCCGCACGGTGCGCTGTGGGACGGCGAGCGCGCACGCGACGGCGGCCGCTGGCACCGCCGCATGCTGTGGTCGCGCGCGGCGACGATCTACGCAGGCTCGAGCGAGATCCAGCGCAACATCATCGCGCAGCGGGTGCTCGGCCTGCCACGCGGCTGACGCGCCCCGGCGCGGCCGCAGCACCTCCCTCGAGCACCGCGCCCTCGAGGGCGACGGGGGCCGCGCTGCGCCACGCGAGCGCCACCGCGGCGAGCATCAGCGCAGCGCCCGCGACGGTGCGGAGATCCGGCACGTCACCGAGCGTCAGCGCCTCGAGCGTGGCGGCGAGGAAGACGCTGGTCGCGGCGGCGAGGCTGCCGCGCGTCGCGCTCGTGAAGCCGAGCTCGTGGTGCAGGAGCCACTGGCCGAGCACCGAGGTCACCACGACGCCGGCGAGCAGCGCCGCCAGCTCGCCGCCGAGCTCGGGGAGGCCCGCGAGCAGCGCGGGCGAGGTCAGCAGGACGCCGACCGCCATGAACCACGTCGTGATGATCGCCGCCCCCTCGGAGCGGCGCAGCTTCTGCGCGGCGACGACGGCGCCGCCCGACAGCATGGCCGCCGCCATCGACGCGAGGACGCCGAGCGTCGTCGCGGACGCGAGGTCGACGCGCGCCCCGAGGATCACCGCGGCGCCGGCCATGCTCGCCGCGAGCGCGGCGCCGAGCCGCCGGGTGAAGACCTCGTCGCCGAGCAGGACGGCGAGCAGCGCCGCGAACACCGGGTACGAGTTCTGCACCAGCGTCGCGAGCCCGGCTCCCGCACCCTCGATGCCGACGAAGTAGAGCGTGATCGCCACCGCGCCGATCACCCCGCGCAGCAGCAGGCGGCCGACGTTTCCCGGCCGCGGCGCGAGGCCGCGCCCGCGGGTCGCCGCGAGCATGAAGAGGAGCGAGCCGGCGAAGCGCACGAACACGATCTGCGTCGCCGGCATGCTGCGCGACGCGGCGCGCACGCACACCGCCATCACGCCGAACAGCGCCGAGGCGAGGAGCAGCGTGCCCAGGCCCTCGCCCCAGGCACCGCGCGCCGCCCGCCTGCCGCTCCGGCCGCTCACGCGGCACGACTCCCAGCTGGCCGGGCGGCGGTCAACCGGACGGTTTGGACGATCGTCGTGCGCGCCGGCCGCGAGCACCGAGGCTTCGCTCGCGCTCGCGTACGCCGCGCGCCTCGCGCGTTCGCTAAAGAGAAGGCGCCGTCGCGCCGAAGCTCAGGCGATGACCTCGGGTGTCGACGGCGCGGCCGCGGAGCCGGCCGGGAGCACGCTCGCGGCCGACCCGCTCGGCCTGCGCCGCTCCTACGCCGTCGAGACCGCCCGCCTCGTGCGGGCGAGGCTCGACGTGTCGCTGCCGCTGTTCATCGTGTTCATGGGCATCGACGTGCTGTTCGAGCGCCGGATGCCGGGCCACGAGAGCGTCGTCGTCGCGTACGCCGCGGAGATCGTCATCTGCCTCGTGGCCTTCGCGCTGACCCGGATCCCGCGGCTCGCCGAGCACGTCACCGCCATCGCGACCGTCGCGACCTCGGGGCTCGCGCTCGCGATGGTGATCTACAGCGCCTACGTGGGCTCGCCGGCGGACGCCGTCGCGATCGGCCAGGTCTGCATGATGACCTGCCTCGCGGTCGTGCTGCCGTGGGGCTGGCGCGCGCAGCTCGTCCTCGCCGGGACCTCGTTCGTCAGCTTCACCGCCGCCCTGCCGCTCCTCGCCCAGACGAGCCCGTCGCTCTTCGCCCTGGTCGGGATGGTGACGGGCGCCACCTCGTCCTGCGTCGCGGCCATCTTCCTCGACCGCTATCGCTTCGAGGCCTTCACGCGCGCCGCCGAGCGTTCGCGCGCGTACGCGCTGCAGGAGGAGGAGGCGGAGATCTCCACCGCGCTGCTGCACGTCGGCCAGACGCTGAGCCAGCTCGTCGGCCGCTCGGACCTCCTCGAGCAGGTCAACCGCCTGGTGACCGGCGCGCTCGGCTGCGACTGGAGCTCGACGTTCGTGCTCGACGAGCAGGCGGACGCGCTCCGCTTCGTCGCCAACGTCGGCTCGCGCGAGGAGGTCCGCACCGAGCTCGAGCACATCGACTTCCCGCTCGACAGCCTGCCGCTGTTCGAGGAGCTGCGGCGCGGCCACCTGGTCGAGGTGCCGGACGCGCGCACGCAGAGCGTCGTGCCGCCCGATCTCCTGCTGCGCTGGGAAGTCGCGTCGATGATGTGCGTGCCGATCTGCCGCAACGACCGGCTCACGGGCTTCATCGCGAGCGGCTACCGGACGCGCACCGGGCCGTTCACGCGCAAGCAGCGCCGCCTCGCGATCGGCATCGCGCAGGCGGTCGCCGTCGGGCTCGAGAACGAGCGCCTGATCCGCGACCTGCGCGCGGCGAACAGGCTGAAATCGGACTTCGTGTCGACCATGTCGCACGAGCTGCGGACGCCCCTGAACGTCATCCTCGGCTACGCCGAGATGCTGGGCGAGGCACCCGGCCTGTCGGCGCACGACACGGAGCACCTCGCGCAGGGCATCCGGCGCAGCGCGACCGAGCTGCTCGAGCTCGTCACCGCGACGCTCGACCTCGGCCGCATGGAATCCGGCCGCGACGTGCTGCGCGTCGAGCCCGTCGCGCTCGCGGAGCTGCTGCACGAGGTGGAGCTCGAGTTCGAGCCGCTGTCGCAGCGCGCCGGCCTGACCGTCACCTGGCGCAACGACTGCGACAGCGAGGTGGTCGCCACCGACCGCGTCAAGCTCAAGACGATCGTCAAGAACCTGGTCGGCAACGCGATCAAGTACACGCCGCAGGGCTCGGTGGACGTCCGCGTCCGGCGCGACGGCGACGACGTCGTGCTCGCCGTCGCGGACACCGGCATCGGCATCGACCAGCAGGACGTCGCGACCATCTTCGAGATGTTCCGGCAGATCGACGGCTCCGCGACCCGCACCTACGGCGGCGTCGGGCTCGGCCTGTACATCGTGCGCCAGCTCGTCGAGAGGCTGCGCGGACGGATCGAGGTCGCGAGCGAGCCGGGGGCGGGCTCGACGTTCACCGTCCGCCTGCCGCTCGAGCGGCTCGCGCCCCGCGCGACGAACGGCAGGGAGCCGGCGGCGCCCCTCGCCCCGGCGGCTACAGCAGCGCGATCGGATTGACCGGCGACGCCGTCCCGCGGCGCAGCACCAGCGGGGCGACCGTCAGCAGGAACTCCCAGCGCCGCTCCTCGGCGCAGGCCCGCGCCAGGTCGCGCAGCTCGAGGTTGTCGAGCAGGTGCAGCCCCATGGCGACGATCGCGATGGTGTGGATCGGCAGGCGGACGCCCTCGATGCGCGACGGCACGACGTCCGACACGCCGTCCGAGCCGAGCGCCGCGACGCCGCGCTCGTGCAGCCAGGGAAGACACGAGGCGTCGAGGCCGGCGAGCCGCGCGTGCGGCTCCCAGGGACCGTGCGCGTCGCGGTAGTCCCAGCGTCCGGTCGCGATCAGCAGCACGTCGCCCGGCTCGACCCGCAGCCCGGCGGCGCGCTCGCAGCCCTCGAGGTCGTCGACGAAGATCGGCTCGCCGGGCACGAGCCAGGGGACGCCGCGCAGGCGCGGCACGTCGAGCAGCACGCCGCGCGACACGACGGCGTCGCGCAGCTCGTGGATGCCGAGCTCGAGCGCACCGTGCGCGGTGACGCGCTCGATCGGGTACCCGTTGTACAGCTTGCCGTCGTGGAAGATGTGGCAGAGCGCGTCGATGTGCGAGATCGAGTAGCCGTGCGTCGCGAGCGCGAAGTAGTCGCCGCCGTAGCTCTCGGTCGCGGTGCCGGTCATCAGGTGGACGACGGGGCTCGGGTTGTCGATCGCGCTCTCGGTCGGCAGCGCCCGCGCGCACGACACCGTGCGTCCGCTGCGCACGAGCCGCGCCGCCGCGGCCCGCTTCTCCGGCGTGACGAGGTTGAGCGTGCCGAGCTGGTCCCGCTCGCCGAAGCGGCCCCAGTTGGACAGCGTGCCGTGCAGCTCGAGCACCTGCGCCCGCGTGAGCGGCGGCCGTGTGGTCATCGCATCATCCTCCCGCTTCGACGGCGCGGCGCGCCTCGGCGACCAGCTTCTCGACGAACGCACGGTACTCGGCGCACCTCGCCTCGCTCGACGCCTCGAAGCGCAGGACCAGCGCCGGCTGCGTGTTCGACGCGCGCACGAGGCCCCAGCCGTCCGGGAAGCTCACGCGCACGCCGTCGACCTCGTTCACCGGGTGGTCCTTCCTCAGCACGTCGCGCACGCGGCCCGCGACCGCGAACTTGAGCTCGTCGGGGCAGTCGACGCGGATCTCCGGCGTGTTGAAGGCGGGCGGCAGGCCGTCGAGCAGGTCGAGGACGCCGCCCTGCGAGCCCGCCAGGATCTCGAGCAGCCGGCACGACGCGTAGATCGCGTCGTCGTAGCCGAGGAAGCGGTCGGCGAAGAACATGTGGCCGCTCATCTCGCCGCCGACGGCCGCGCCGGTCTCCTTCATCTTCGCCTTGATCAGCGAGTGGCCCGCCTTCCACATGATCGGCTTGCCGCCCCGGCTCGCGACGTCGTCGAACAAGCGCTGCGAGCACTTGACCTCGCTGATCACGATCGCCCCCGGGCGGCGCGCCAGGATCTCGCGCGCGAAGATCACCAGCAGCTCGTCGCCCCACAGGATGCGCCCGCCCGGTGCGACGACGCCGATGCGGTCGGCGTCGCCGTCGTACGCGATGCCGACGTCGGCGCCGCTCTCGGCGACCGTGCGGATCACGTCGGCGAGGTTCTCCGGCATGGTGGGATCGGGATGGTGGTTCGGGAAGCGGCCGTCGGGGTCGCAGTAGAGCTCGATCACCTCGCAGCCGAGCGCGCGCATGATCTCCGGGCCGATGTGCCCCGCGGCGCCGTTGCCGGCGTCGACCACCACCTTGAGCTTGCGCGGCAAGGTGCCGAACTGCTCGCGACAGTAGGCGACGTACGGCGTGATCACGTCGTGCCTGGTCGTTTTCCCGGCGCCGCGCGCGTGCTCGCCGCGCTCCATCTCGCCGCGCAGCGTGGCGATCGCCTGGCCGTAGATCGCCTCGCGCCCGAGGCAGATCTTGAAGCCGTTGTACTCGGACGCGTTGTGGCTCGCCGTGATCTCGATGCCGCCGTGCACCGGCAGCTCGAACAGCGAGAAGTACATGAGCGGCGTCGGGCACATGCCGATGTCCGCGACGTCGACGCCGGTCTCGTTCAAGCCGCGGACCACGGCGTCCGCGTACGCGTCCGAGGTGAGCCTGCAGTCGCGGCCCACGGCGATCGCCGGCGTCTCGCCCGGGTGTCGCGCGCGCAGCCGCGTACCGACCGCGCGCCCGAGCGCGCGTGCGAAATCCTCGTCGAAGTCGCTGCCGGCGACGCCGCGGATGTCGTACTCGCGAAAGACCGTCGGGTTCATCTTCATGCGGGGAGCCTCATGCCGCGGGGGCGGAGCGTTTGGGCGACGGCGCGCGCATGCGGCGCCGCTCGACGCGCGCCAGCTCGAGCGCCATGTCGAGCGCCGCGCGCATGCTGCGGGGGTCCGCCGTGCCGCGGCCGGCGAGGTCGTACGCCGTGCCGTGGTCGGGCGAGGTGCGGACGAACGGCAGCCCGAGCGTCACGTTGACCGCCTCGTGCACGCCGAGCTGCTTGACGGGGATCAGCCCCTGATCGTGGTACATGGCGACGACGCCGTCGCAGCGCGGACCGACCGCCGAGAACAGCGTGTCCGCCGGCACCGGTCCGATCGCGTCGACGCGCGCCGCACGCGCGCGCGCGATCGCGGGCGCGATGATGCGCGCTTCCTCGTCGCCGTAGACGCCGCCGTCGCTCGCGTGCGGGTTCAGCGCGCACACCGCGACGCGCGGCCGCTCGATCCCGAACCAGCGCTCGAGGTGGCGTGCGGCAATGAGGATCGTGTCGCGCACGCCGCCGACCGTGAGCGCGCCCGGGACGTCGCGCAGGGCGAGGTGCGTCGTCGCGAGCACCACGCGCAGGTCGCAGTACGCCATCATGAGGCGCACGTCGGAGCGGGTCAGCTCGGCGAGGATCTCGGTGTGCCCGGTCGAGGCGACCCGGGCGCGGGCGAACCACTCCTTGTTGATCGGCGCGGTGCAGATCGCGTCGACCACCCGTGCCTGGGCGAGCTCGACGGCGCCCCGGATCGAGCCGTAGGCGACGCGCGCGGCGGCGACGCTCGGGCGTCCGGGACGGCGCTCGGCCGCGCGCAGCGGGCGCGCGAGCGTCGCGGCCGGCGCGAGCAACGGCAGGCGCAGGCGCGCGCCGCCCGCCGCCGGCGGCACGCCGCGCCCGAGGTCCTCGCGCGTCACGGGCACGAGCTCGACGCCGATCCCGAGCCGCTCGGCCGTGTCGCGCGTCGCCTGCAGATCGCCGAGCAGCACGACCCGC
>JBFMAS010000709.1:0-3131 GCA_040755575.1 Thermodesulfobacteriota bacterium | reverse complement strand
GGCTCGCCGCGCGCGGCGTCGCCGCCGGGGGGCGCTAGCGTGTCCGCGATCGCCGGGGTGTTCGATCGCGCTCTCGTCCGGCCGTCGGCCGAGCTCCTCGTCGCCATGCGCGACGTGATGGTGCATCGCGGCCCGGACGACGGCGGCATCGTGATCGCGCCCGGCATCGGGCTCGCGCACCGCCGGCTCGGCAGCCTCGAGGGCTCGCCCGCGGCGCGCCAGCCGCTCGCGAGCGAGGATCAGAGCCTGTGGGTGACGAGCGACGGCGCGCTGCACGACTCGGCGTCGGTGCACGAGGAGCTGCGCGCTGCCGGCCGCGCCCTCCGCTCGCAGAGCGATGCCGAGGTGCTGCTGCACGCCTACGCGCAGTGGGGGACGGAGGGGATGCTGCGCCGGCTGCACGGCATCTTCGCCTTCGCGCTCTGGGACGCGCGTGCACAGCGGCTCGTGCTGGCGCGCGACCGGCTCGGTGGCAAGCCGCTCTACTACGCGCAGCTCGCCGAGCGGCTCTACTTCGCGAGCGACCTGAAGGGCATCTGGGTCGCGGTGCGCGATCGCCTCGGCATCGACCACGAGGCGCTCGACGAGTTCCTGCACTACTTCTTCGTCACGCAGGACCGCAGCATCTACCGCGAGGTGAAGAAGGTGCCGCCGGCGGGGTTCATCGAGGTCGACCGCGACGGCGCGCTCGCCGGCTCGTACTGGGAGATCGATTACACCCGGACGGAGCGCTGCGACGAGCGCGAGTGGCTCGAGCGCTGCCGGCGGGCCCTGCGCCGCGTGGTCGAGCGCCGCATGGTGGACGGCGCTCGGGTCGGCGCGTTGCTGTCGGGCGGTCTCAACTCGAGCCTCGTCGTCGCGCTGATGGCCGAGGCGTCGCCGGCTCCGGTCAAGACCTTCAGCGTCGCGTTCGGCGGCGGCGCATGCGACGAGACGCCGCGCGCACGGCGCGTCGCCGAGCGCCTCGGCGCCGAGCACCACGAGCTGCGCGTCGAGCCCGAGGTGTGGGACCTGCTGCCCGAGCTCGTCTGGCACTACGGCGAGCCGTTCGCCGACCCGTCCGGGCTGGCGAGCTCGCTCGTCGCGAGGACGGCCCGTGACGAGATGAAGGTCGCGCTCTGCGGCGACGGCGGCGACGAGGTCTTCGCCGGCCACCCGAGCTATGCCGCGGTGTACCGCGGCGAGCGCTGCTGGTGGGTGCCGCGCTGGATGCGCGAGCGGATGCTGATCGCCCTCGGGCACGCGGCGCAGGCGCGCTGGCCGCAGTCGTCCCTGGCGGCGCGCGTCAAGTCGCTCGGCGACCACCTGAGCGGCGACCCCCTGCGGCTCCTCGACCGCGGCATGGGCTGGGACACGACGCGGCGCGAGGCTCTCTACACGCACGAGATGCGCAGGCTGCTCGACGGCTGGCACCCCGCCGCGGCGCAGGCGCGCCACCTCGCCGAGGGCATCTGGGAGACGCCGACCGACGGCTGGCGTCTCGCGGTGCTGAAGAGCCTGCTGCCGGCGGACTGCCTGGTGCGGATCGACGTCGCCGGCGTGATGAGCGCCATCGAGGTCCGCTGTCCGTTCCTCGACGCGGAGCTCATCGAGCTCACGGCGCGCATCCCGAGCGAGGTCCTGCTCGGACCCCGCACAGAGCCGAAGGCGTTCCTGAAGCAGCTCGCCGCGCAGGTCCTGCCGGGCGAGTGCCTCGCGCTGCCGGAGCGGCCCTGCGCTCTCCCGATCGATGCCTGGATGCGCGGGCCGTGGCTCGGCGCCGTCCGGCGCCTGCTGCTTTCCGAGCGCGCCATGGCGCGCGGCTACTTCCGTCGCGAGGCGATCGACGAGCTGCTGACGCAGCACGCCCGCGGCGTCGACCAGCGGCACCGCATCTGGTCGCTCCTGTGGCTCGAGGTCTGGCACCTGATGTTCGTCGACGGCGTGCTGTCGCCCGGCGACCGGCTGCCGCTGCAATGAGCGGCGCGCGAGGAGAGGCATCGGACGTGCTCGTGTCGGTGATCGTCCCGCTCTACGACAAGGCGCCGTTCGTGCGCCGTGCGCTCGCCTCGATCGCGCGCCAGACGCACCCCGACGTCGAGATCCTGGTCGTCGACGACGGGTCGCGCGACGGAGGAGGGGAGGTCGCCGCCGCCTTCGGCGATCCTCGGCTGCGGGTCATCCGGCAGCGCAACGCGGGACCGGGGTCGGCGCGGAACCGCGGGCTGGCCGAGGCCCGCGGCGAGCTGGTCGCGTTCCTCGACGCCGACGACGAGTGGCAGCCGGGCTTCCTCGAGCACGGCCTTGCGCTGCTGCGCGCGGCGGGCCCGGACGCGGCCGCCGCCGCGTCGGGGTACGTCCTCGAGCCCGGCGCGCGCTCCACCCGGGCGCTGTGGCAGCGCCGTGGCCTGCGCGACGGGCTGCAGCGCGTCGACGCGACCAGCCCCGCGCCCTTCGTCATGCATCTCGCGGCATACTTGACGCCGTGCACGACGCTGGCGCGCACCGCCGTGCTGCGGCGCTGGGGCGGCTTCTACGCGCGCGACCGGTGCGTCTACGGCGAGGACACGCACCTCTGGCTCGCGGTCCTCCTGAACCACCCGGTGGCGATCTCGCTCGAGCCGCACGTGTCGATCCACACCGACGCTTCGCACCTGAGCGGCAACCTCCGCGGTCCCCGGCCGGTCGAGCCGTTCCTGACCGATCCGCGGGCGGTCGAGGAGGCGTGCCCGGCGGCGCTGCGCGACGTCCTGCGTGACGTGCTGGCGATCTCGGCGGCGCGGACGGCGTGCATGCTGTCCTACTGGGGGCGCTGGCGCGAGGCGCGCGAGCTGCTGCGGCGCTTCCGGCCCCCGTCGGCGTGGCGCGTGCCGTGGGTCGTCACGGCGCAGCTCGCGGCGAACCCGCTCGGAGCGCGCGCGGGCACCGCCGTGCGCTTTCTTCGCGAGGTCGCCGCGTGAACGTCGTCCACCTCACCGCGTCGCCCTTCCTCGGCGGCCCCGAGCGCCAGATGCTGGGCCTCGCCCGCGCGCTCGCCGCCGACGCCGCCCCGTCCGCCGCCGGGACGCCGGCTCGCTCGCCGGCGGCAGGCGCCGCGCGGCCCGCGGCCGTGCGCTCGCGCTTCCTCTCCTTCTACGAGCGCGGCCTCTGCG
>JBFMAS010000708.1:0-4058 GCA_040755575.1 Thermodesulfobacteriota bacterium | reverse complement strand
CCCGTCGACGTGGACGTCTGGCTGCACACGGTGCGCGACCGCCACGGGCGGGTCTGCTTCGTCGCAGCGCACGAGCGCGACGCGACGCTGCTGCGCCGCCGGCTGCGCCGGCTGCCTCGGCAAGCCGATCGACACGCGCGCGCTGCCGGACCAGCTCACGCGCTTCCTGCGCGGCGCGCCGGCGCTCGCCTCCTGACGATTCCCGAGCGCCGCCGGCGTCAGGAAGGCGTCGCGACCCCGGCCACCATCCGCACGAGGCTGCCCACGCTCGGAGCGCCCATCTTGCGCATGATCCGCGCCCGATGGTTCTGGATCGTGTTCACGCTCGCGCCCAGAGCCTGCGCGATCTCCTTGCTGGTCTTGCCCTCGCAGACGAGCTGCAGCACCTGGCGCTCGCGCGGGGTGAGGGTCGCGAGACGACGCTGCACGTCCTTGCGGCGTGCGCGCCCGGCGTACGTCGCGACGTCGTGCTCGATCGCCTCCTGGATGCGCTGGGCCAGCTCCTCGCTCGGCGCCGGCTTCTGGAAGAAGTCGATCGCCCCGGCGCGCATGCTGCGCACGGCGGTCGGCACGTCGCCGTGCGCTGTGAGCATGATCACGGGCAGGTCGATGCCGCGCTCGTTCAGACGGTCCTGGAGCTGGAGGCCGCTCATCCCCGGCATGCGGACGTCGACCACCAGGCAGGCCGGGCGCTGCGGCTCGCCGCGCTCGAGGAACTGCTCCGCGGTCGCGAAGGTCTCGACGCGCAGCCTCAGCGACTCGCCGAGGACGCGCAGCAGCTTGCGCGTCGCGTCGTCGTCGTCGACCACGAACAGAGCGGGCTGGTTCTTGACGGTGCTGTAGCTCATGCGGATCGGTCCGGTCGGCTGGGTTTCGCGCCTCGTTATCGCAAACCGGCGCCCCGCACCAACGCGGCGCACCACTCATTACGTATTTTTGTGTAGTAAGAAGTGACTATGGCCGCCGCCGTGCGGCCTCGTGCCGCCGAGCGCTCGCGTCAGAGCTCGAGCTCGAGCGGCAGCAGCACGAGCCGGCGGGCCCCGCTGACGCGCGAGATGCGCTCCCCGGTCGGGCGGAAGCCGTGCCGTCCGAGCACCTCGAGGGCGCGCTGGTTGTCGTCCGCGACGCCCAGGCGTAGGCGCGCACAGCCCTGCTCGCGCGCCCAGGCGACCATCCACCGGATCATGGACGCGCCATGGCCATGCCCGCGCAGGTTCGGATGGAGCAGGAGAAGCGCCATCCAGGCGAGGTCGCGCCGCGGGTAGTGGCGGTACAGGTCGAGCACCCCGACCAGCTCGCGGCCGCGCCACACCCCGATCAAAAATTTGTCCTGCAGCGACGCGGTCTCGGGACGCAGGGTGAACAGCATGTGCGCCTCCGAGCTGCTGACCGTGTTGCCCGTCATGAGGTGGTAGTAGTCGGCGCACGACTCGCATAGCCCCTGCAGCGCCGGCAGGTCGTCCTCGCCGAGCGCCGCGAAGCGCAGCGGACCGCCGCCCGCCTCCTGCTGCAGCGCCTCGCGCAGGGCGGCGGCGAGGGCCGCGAGCTCCTCCTGCGCGAGCGCGATCGGCGGCTCCTGGAAGAGCGGCAGCGGATTCGCCGGGGTGCCGTCGTCGACGTAGCGCGGCACGACGTGGCAGTGCAGATGGGGCACGGCGTTGCCGAGGATCTCGTAGTTCAGCTTGATCGGCGCGCACACGCGCTGCACGGCGCGACCGGTCGCCAGCACGTCGTCGAACCAGGCGCGCGCCGCGCCGGGCGCGAGATCGAACGGCTCGACGGCGTGCGGGACCGCGATCACCACGCAGTAGCCGCGTGCACGCTGATTGCGGGAGAGCCGGACGAGCGACGTCGACGAGCGCCACAGCGTGATGCCGTGCTCGTCCTCGTCCCAGCCGGCCTCGACCGCGGCGCAGAGCGGGCCGCCTTCCCCGCGGCAGAGCCGCTCCCAGCCCTCGGGGTCGCGCCAGCCGCGCATGGCGCGGCGATGGTGCATGCTCGGGCCGGCGGCGTCAACTACACGGTGCGCCCGACACGAGCCGGGCGAACGCCTTGCGCAGCGGCCCGTCCTGTAGCCGACGCCCGAGCACGTGCCCACCGCGCGAGCCGTGCCCGGCCGTCGACGTGCGAGCGAGAATCTCCTGTTTTTTCGCCGTCGCCTCCGTTCCAGCTTTGCCGCAATGGGTGCACCGTGTTACCCGTGGGCCGAAAGTATGAACCCGCTCGTGCTGCTGTTGTTCGCCTCGGCGGTTTCTCTCTCGGCTTGTACCTCGCTGCACCTGGCATCACGCGGCGACGGTTCCTCGCAACAAACCTCACGCAAGACGGCGGAGGAGCTCGGGCTCACCGAGGACGACCGTGCGCTCGCGCACTTCCTCAAGGGCGAGGTCGCGATGCGCAACGCGGACTACGACGTCGCGCTGCGCGAGTTCGAGTGGGCGGTTCAGCTCGATCCGAACGAGCCGCGCCTGCGGACCCGGCTCGCGAACCTCTACGTCCGCCGCGGCGACCTGTCGCGCGCCTACGAGCAGGCGCGCTACGCGGTCGAGGCGGACCCGGAGGACGTGCAGGCGCGCCTGCTGCTCGCCGGCACGCTCGCCGGGCTCGGACGCGAGAGCGAGGCCGCGGCGGCCTACGGCGAGATCATCGAGCTCGACCCGGGGATGCCCGAGGCGTACCTCTTCCTCGCGGCGCTGAGCAGCAAGGCCGGCGACGATGCTGCCGCCACGGCGACGCTCGAGCGCCTGATCGAGTCCAACCCGCACTCGGTGATGGGCTACTACTACCTCGGCCGCCTGCACGCCGGCGCCGGCCGCCTCGATCAGGCGGAGGCGATGTTCCTCGAGGCGCTCAAGCGCAACCCGCGCTCGGGGCTGGTCATGACCGACCTCGCGCTGGTCGAGGAGATGCAGCAGCAGACCGAGAGCGCGACCTCGCTCTACCGCAAGGCGCTGACGATCGACCCGGAGAACGTCGTCGCGCGCAACCGGCTCGCTTCGCTCCTGGTCGGCCAGAAGCGCCTCGACGAGGCCATCGCCGAGTTCCGCGAGCTCGAGCGCATCGAGGCCGATCCGACCGAGACGCGCGTCAAGATCGGCCTCATCTACCTCGAGAAGGGCGAGCTCGACCGCGCCGCGACGGAGCTCAACCTGGTGCTCAGCACCGACCCCGACAACGGCCGCGTGCGCTACTACCTCGGCGTCGTCTACACCGAGACCGGCGAGACGTCGCGCGCGAGAGAGAACCTCGAGGGGGTGCCGCGCAGCTCGCCGTTCTTCGCCGACGCGCAGCTCCAGCTCGCCTACCTCGCGCAGACCGACGGCAACCTCGGAGGCGCGGCCGAGCACGCGACCGCCGCGCTCGAGGCGCGTCCCGGCTCGACCAGCATCGTCGAGTTCCTGGTCTCGCTCGAGCGCGAGCGCAAGCGCCTGCCGGCGGCGATCGAGCTGGCGCGGCGGCTCGTCGAGGTCGATCCCAGCAACGACCGCTACCATTTCACGCTCGGCGCGCTCTACAACGAGGCGAACGACCGCGAGGCCTGCCTCACGCAGATGCGCAAGGCGATCGAGCTCAACCCGCAGAACGCCGCGGCGCTCAACTACCTCGGCTACTCGCTCGCCGAGGAGGGCCGCAACCTCGACGAGGCGGAGGACCTGATCCGCCGCGCGCTGGCCGTCGATCCGAACGACGGCTTCTACGTCGACAGCCTCGGCTGGGTCTACTACCAGCGCGGCGACTACGGTCGCGCCGTCGAGGAGCTGCAGCGGGCGCTCGAGCTCGCGGGGGACGACCCGACCATCACCGAGCACCTCGCGGACGCGTACATTCAGGTCGGCCGCCAGCTCGAGGCGTTGCGGCTCTATCGCGACGCGCTCAAGCGCACCGAGGACACCGCCCAGCGGACCAGGCTCGAGGACAAGGTTCGAGCGATGGAGCGGGCCGACAAGGCGAGCGCGTCGCGCCTGTGAGCCCGGGCTCGCCCGCCCGCGCCGTCTGCCGCGCCCCCGCGGGACGCTGGCGCCCGCTCCGGCTCGTCGCCGCGCTCGTGGCGGCGACGG
>JBFMAS010000707.1:0-5240 GCA_040755575.1 Thermodesulfobacteriota bacterium | reverse complement strand
GGCGCACCCCGGGCGAGTGCATCGCGGGCGATCCGCAGCCGGTGATCGACGTGATCCGGCTGCGCCGGGGGACGTACGTGCTGACGCTCGGCGGACCGGACGACGACCTGAACCAGGGCGGCGACCTCGACGTCACCGGGTCCGTGCGCATCGAGGGAAAGGGACGCGGGTCCAAGATCAAGAGCCGAATCGGCAGCCCGTCCGTCGCCGGCGACGGCGACCGCCTGCTCCACCTCGACCCCGGCGCGGCCGGCGGCGTCGACGCGGTCCTGGTCGGCCTGACGATCACCAGGGGCGACGTCGGCTGCACGGGGGAGGGCTGCACGACCGGCGCGAGCGCGGTCGAGATGAGCGGCCCCGGGTCGCTCGTGCTCGAGGGCTGCTCGGTGCTGCGCAACGCCGGCACGTGCTCCGGCGCGGGATGCGGCGACGACCTCCAGGGCGCCGCGATCCGCGCCGTTGGCGGCGGCGCCCTCGCGATCCGTCGCTCGAGGGTGACGAAGAACACGACGAGCTGTGGAGACCCTCGCTGCGCCGCCGGAGCGGCGGCGATCGTCATGTACCGCGACGAGGGCGCCGCCGTCGCGGACTTCGTCCTCGAGGAGGCCTCGGTCACGAAGAACTCCTCGACCTGCTTCGGCGAGCGCTGCGTGGCCGCGGGCACGGCCATCGTGACGGCACGGACGATCACCACGAGGACGGTCGACCTGGCGGGCAACGGCGCCGCGTGCGTCGGCGTCGACTGCGACGCCCGCCTGCTCTACGGGCTCTTCGGCGGCGACGGCTCGACCCTCGAGGACGTCGAGATCAGCGAGAACGACCTGCGCTGCAGCGGCGACAACTGCGGTACGCGCTCGGTCCTCGAGCTGCAGGGCGGCTCGGGAGACGCCGGGCTGAGCAGGGTCGGCGCCGCGGCGAATGAGATCGCCTGCAGCGGCACGGCCTGCGCGATCGGAGCGCAGCTCGACGTCTTCGGGCGCGACGTCCGGCTCGACGACGTCATCGTCGAGGCCACGAAGAGCGTCTGCTCCGGAAAGGACTGCATCATCACGAGCACGCTCGACGTCGATGCGCGCGACGATCTCCTGCTGCGCCGGCTCGCGATGCTCGGCACGATCACCCGTTGCGGCGGCGACGGCTGCGCGACGCGCGGCACGATCCTGGCCGCCGGCACGTCGGTGACGGCCGAGGAGGCGACGCTCGAGTCGAACGGCGTCTTCTGCGACGGCGTCGGCTGCCGGGCCGGCTCGGTCCTCGACGTCGACAGCGATGCCGAAACCGCCCTCGTCGACACGAGCGTGTCCCACAACCTCGTCTCGTGCATCGGCGACGGCTGCGCCCTCCTCGACGTCGTCGACCTGTTCGCGAACACGGGCCGGATCGACGTCCTGGGGAGCGCCGTGCGCGGCAACGTCGTCGGCTGCACGAATGACGGCTGCACGGCGCGCGGCGGCGTCAACGCCGCCGCGCCGATCGAGGTCGTGTTCGACGAGGCGGGCATCGACGCCAACCAGCTGCGCTGCTCCGGCGCGGGCTGCGTCGTCGAGCAGCTCGTCCGGCTCGCGTCGGACGACGCGGAGCTGCTCCGCAGCGTGCTCGAGTCCAACGAGTCGCTCTGCCAGGGAGCGAGCTGCCGCAGCGCCGCGATCGCCCTGCTGAGCGGAGACCGGTCCGACGTCGCGGCGAGCCGCCTCGCCGCCAACCGCTCGGAGTGCAACGGCACGGGCTGCACGGTCGGGCTCGGCGGCGCCCTGCAGAACGCGGCGTCGTTCGTCTCCGTCAGCGATACGGTGTTCGCGAGCAACGCGACCGACGGCTTCGGCGCGGCCATCTTCAACGCGCCGGGCAGCGAGATCTTCCTGCAACGCGTGACGCTCGAGGACAACGCGGCGGGGCTGCGCGGTACGATCGAGTTCGGCGGCGCCGGCGGCGCGATCTACAACGACGCCGACGACGGCGTGCGCGGGACGCTCAGCGTCCGCAACAGCGTGCTCCGCAACAACCGCGCGTCCTTCGGCGGGGGCGGCATCTTCAACGAAGGCCTGATCGCGACGTTCACCGGCAACCAGCTCACGGGCAACCAGCCGAACGACTGCACGAACTTCGGCGGCACCGGCTGCCCGTAGCCCGGCAGCCCGCGCGCCGCGGGGTCACGGAGGCCGCGGCGCGCTTGACTTCCGGGCCCCGCGCACGCTGCGATGCCGGCCGATGGCAGCGCGGCGCGCCCGCAACATCGTCATCCCGCTCCTCGTGTTCGCGGCCTCGCTGGGCGCCGTCGAGGTCGCGGTGCGCGCGCTCCTGCCGCACTACTCGAGCCGCGACTTCTTCCTCACGCTGTTCGGCGACCCGCCCGACGGCACGCCGTCCGAGCAGCAGCCGCTGTTCGAGGGCGACCCGGTGCTGTTCTGGCGGCTGCGGCCGGGCGTCGAGCGCACGATCTGGGACTTCACCGTCGTGTCGACCAACGAGCAGGGGCTGCGGCACGCGGGGCCGGTCGAGAGGAAGCGTCCGGGCGTGCTCCGCATCGTCTGCCTCGGCGACTCGGTGACCTTCGGCTATCGCATCCCGCTCGCCTTCCCCGACGCCCCCGAGCAGTACGACCGTGGCGACGCGGCCTACCCGGGGCGCCTCGAGCGGCTCCTGCGCAGCCGGTACGACGGGCGCGAGGTCGAGGTCGTGACGCTCGCGGTGCCGGGCTACAGCACGCACCAGGGCCGGCTGCTCCTCGAGCGCTGGATCGAGCGGCTCGAGGCCGACGTGGTGATCATCTGCTTCGGCTTCAACGACGTCGCGCTCAAGCCGAGCCCCGACGACGTCGTGATGTCGCGCGGCGCGGTCGCGACCGCGCTGCGCGCCGTGATGAGCTCGAGCCAGGCGCTGCTGCACGCCTGGCGCTGGTGGACGGCGCGTCCGCGCGAGGACGCACCGGTGCCGACCAGCCTCGAGCCTCGCGTCTCCGTGGAGCACTACGTCTCGAACGTCGAGGCGATGGTCGAGCTCGCGCGCGAGAGCGGCGCGCGGGTGCTCGTCGTCGGGCCGGTCTACCGCGACCTCGAGACCAATCCGCCCGAAGGCCAGCGCCTGCGCTTCTATCGCTCGCGCCTGCGCGAGGCGCTGGAGGCGCGCGGGGTCCCGTACCTGGAGATCGTCGAGCTGACGGAGGCGGCGCACCCGGCGAACGAACCGCTGTTCGGCGAGCACATCCACCCGAGCAGCATGGGGCACCAGCTCATGGCGCAACGGATCCTCGAGGCGCTGCGCCGCGAGGGTCTGCTGGAGCCGCCGCGGCCGGACGGGCCGAGCGGCTCCGCACGCCTCGGCTTCAGCCCCTCTGCAGGATGTGCATGACGCACACGCTGCCGCCGCCCATCATGTGGCAGATGCCCGTGCGCGCGTTCTCGACCTGACGCTTGCCCGCCTCGCCGCGGAGCTGCAGCGTCGTTTCCCAGATCTGCGCGAGGCCCGTCGGGCCGCCCGGGTGGCCGCGCGCGATCAGGCCGCCGTCGGTCGAGAACGGCACCCGGCCGCCGAGCTCGAAGTCGCCGCGCTCGATGCAGGCCTCCGCTTCGCCCGGCCCGCAGATGCCGAGCAGCTCGTAGTACTCGAGCTCCTCGATCGCGAAGGCGTCGTGCACCTGCACCAGGTCGACGTCCTTCGGCCCGAGACCCGCCTGCTCGTAGCAGGCCTTCGAGGTGTCGGCGGTCATGCGCCCGGGCCCGACGACCGGGCCCATGAAGAGGTGGCCGCGCTCGTAGCGCTCGGTCTGCAGCGCCGAGGCGACGACCTTCACCACCGGACGCCCCGGGTTGAGCTTCCTCGCGAGCTCGACCGGGCCGACGATCGCGCACGCCGCGCCGTCGCCGATCGGGCACGACATCATCGTCGTCATCGGCCACGCGACCATGCGCGAGCCGAGCACCTTCTCGACCGTGACCGGCTTGTCCGGCTGGCGCTGGCTCATCGGGTTCTTGGCGCCGTTGTTCCAGTTCTTGGCCGCGATCCTCGCGAGGTGCTCGGGCTTGGTGCCGCGCTCGTGCATGCGGCGCGTCGCCCACATGGCGAAGAACGCGGCCGGCAGGATCGCGTCCTCGAGGTTCGCCGGGTCGGTGCCCGCCGTCGTGTCCTGGATCATGCTCGTCATCTTGTCGAAGCCGAGCACCATCGCGACGTCGTAGCGGCCGTGCGCGACCGAGCCGACCGCCTCGTAGAGGCACGCGGAGCCCGTCGCCGACGCGTTGTCGAGCCGCTGCACCGGGAGACCCGTGAGCCCGAACTCCTTCATCACGCGCACGCCCGTCATCACCGGGGCGAAGATCTGGCCGACGAAGGCCGCGTCGACGTCCTTGAAGCCGAGGCCGGCGTCCTTCAGCGCGGCGAGGCCCGCCATGCGACCCATCTCGGCGTTGCTCGACTCGGGCCACATGCCGAAGCGGTGCATGCCGACCCCGAGGATGGCCACCTCCCTGGTGTTGCTCATGCCGCACCCCCCGCCGGCGCCGTCGGACGGAAGCGCAGGATCACCACCTCCGTCGTCCCGTCGTCCCGGATCGGCTCGAGCTCGGCGACGAGCGGCATGCCGATCGTGTAGTCCTCCTGCTTGCCGGCGAGCGGCGTCTGCACGCGCGGCCCCTCGGCGAGGTCGACCTGGCCCACGCCGTAGCCGACGTGCTCCATCCTGGTCGAGCCGAACAGCGGGAAGTGGACGAAGGTGTAGCTGTAGAGCGTCCCGCTCGGTCCGAGCAGCACGTCGCTCGTGCTCTCGGACATGCACTTCGCGCACACCGCACGACGCGGGAAGAAGTGCTCGCCGCACGCGTCGCAGCGTGTGCCGAGCAGCCGCGGAGCCTCCGCGGGATCGTCCGGTACGGTGAAGTAGCCCTGCTTCAACGGGCGCCTCGAGGTCGCAGCCACGTCTCCTCCTGGTCCAGCGTTCGCGTGTACCGCTCGGTATACGGGCGCCGACCGCGTCCGTGCAACCGGGCCGGCGCGCCGCGCGCGTGCGGTTGACTGGCGGCGTGCGGAGCGTTGACTGGGCGGCGTGCGCGAGCGCCTGCTGAGCTTCGTCACGCGGCTGCGCGGTGCCGGGATCCGCGTCTCGATCGCCGAGACGCTCGACGCCATGGCCGCGATCTCTGCGGCCGGCGTCGAGCGCGAGGTGATGCGCGAGGCGCTCGCCGCGTCGCTGGTCAAGGACGAGGCCGACCGCGCCGCGTTCGACGCCGCCTTCGACGAGCACTTCC
>JBFMAS010000706.1:0-2923 GCA_040755575.1 Thermodesulfobacteriota bacterium | reverse complement strand
TGGTCGCGGCGCTGTCGCTGCCCGGCTGGCTCGAGTGGATCGCGCGCCTGCTGCCGTGGCCGATCCTCGCCGTCGCCGCGGTCGCGGGGCTGGCGGCGCTATACCGCGTCGCCCCGAGCCGCGAGCCGGCCGAGTGGCCGTGGCTGCGCGTCGGCGCGATCGTCGCGACCGTGCTGTGGCTCATCGGCTCGGCCGGCTTCTCGGTCTACGTCGCGAACTTCGGCAGCTACAACGAGACGTACGGCTCGGTCGGCGCGATCGTCGTGCTGCTGATGTGGCTCTGGGTGAGCGCCTACGTCGTGATCCTCGGTGCCGAGCTCAACTCCGAGATCGAGCACCAGACGAAGCGCGACTCGACCACCGGCCGCGAGCGCGAGATGGGCGAGCGCGGCGCGTACGTCGCCGACACCGTCGGCCAGGTGCCGTGAAACCGCGCGACGCGACGCGAGCGCGCGCTCGCGTCAAGCCATCGTCAGACCGCCGCTCACCGACAGCGTCTGCCCGGTGACGTAGGCCGCGTCGTCCGACGCGAGGAAGGCGACGGCGCCGGCGACGTCCTCGGGACGGCCGAGGCGGCCGAGCGGCACGGCGCGTGCGAGCGCCTGGCCGAGCTTCGGGTTGTCCTGCGCGATGCCCTGGAAGAGCGGCGTGTCGGTCGGTCCGGGGCAGACCGCGTTGACCAGCACGCCGTGCCGCGCGACCTCGCGCGCGAGCGTCTTCGAGAAGCCGATGACGCCCGCCTTCGCAGCCGAGTAGACGGCCTCGCCGCTCGAGCCGACGCGGCCCGCGTCGGACGCGATGCTGACGATGCGCCCGCCGCCGCGCGCGATCATGCCGGGCAGCACCGCGTGCGCGCACAGGAGCGGGCCCTTCAGGTTGATCGCGATCAGCCTGTCCCAGGTCTCGACGCGGCTCTCGACGAACGGCTCGACCTTGTCCCAGCCCGCGTTGTTGACCAGCACGTCGATGCCGCCGAGCTCCGCCTCGAGCCGCGCCACGGCGGCGCGCACGCCGGCTTCGTCGGTGACGTCGAGGCGCAGCGCGAGGGCGCCCTGCCCCGCCTCGCGCGCGACGGCCTTCGCCGCCTGCTCGTCGAGGTCGCTGACCGCGACCCGCATCCCCTCGCGCGCGAGGCGCAGCGCGATCGCGCGGCCGATCCCGCTGCCCGCCCCGGTCACCAGCGCGACCTTGCCGGTGAGGCCGGTCATCGCTCGACCCGCTTGACGGGCCGCATGAGCCCCTCCTGCGCGACCGACACCACGAGGTCGCCGTCGCGTGTGAAGAGATGCCCCATGCACAGGCCGCGCGCGCCATGCGCGGACGGGCTCTCCTGGACGTAGAGCAGCCACTCGTCGGCGCGGAACTCGCGGTGGAACCACATCGCGTGGTCGAGGCTCGCGACCTGGTAGCGCGGGTCGGCCCAGGTGATGCCGTGCGGGATCTGCGCCGTGTCGAGCAGCGTCAGGTCGGAGGCGTACGCGGCCACGCACTGGTGCAGCAGCAGCGAGTCCGGCAGGCGGCCGCGCGCGCGGATCCACACCAGCTGGCGCGCGGCGCCGCGCTCGTGGTCGTCGGGCGGGACGTAGCGCACCTCGATCGGGCGGTCGCGCAGGAACCACTGCTTGACGGCTTCCGGGACCCCGCCGAGGCGCTCGGCCATCTCCTCCGCCCACGGCTCGAGCGCCGACGGATCGGGCGCCGCCGGCATCGGGAGCTGGTGTATCGGGCCGCTCTCGACCTTCTGGAACGACGCCGACAGGTGGAAGATCGCCCGCCCGCGCTGGATCGCCACGACGCGGCGGGTGGTGAAGCTGTGGCCGTCCCGGATCCGGTCGACCTCGTACAGGATCGGGATCGTCGGGTCGCCCGGACGCAGGAAGTACGCGTGCAGCGAGTGCACGACGCGGTCCTCGACGGTCCGTCCCGCGGCGACCAGCGCCTGCCCCGCCACCTGCCCGCCGAACACGCGCTGGCGGTTCTCCTGCGGGCTGCGCCCGCGGAAGATGTTCACCTCGAGCTCCTCGAGGTCGAGGAGCTCGATGAGCCGGTCGAGGACCTCCTGCATCCGGCTACTCTCGGTCAAGGAGCCGGCCGTCACAAGCGAGCGTTCGAGCCGCTCATGAAGCGGGCTGGTACGTCCGAAGACACACCGGAAGGGGGGACGATGCACAGCAGCGACTTTCTACGACGGCAGCTCACGCGCCGCGGAATGATCAAGACGCTGGCGGCCGGCTCGGCCGGCGCGCTGGTCGCAGGCGTCGTCGCCGGCTGCGACGATGCGAGCCACGCCGCGACGCCGCCGCCGGCGACGCCGGACGAGGCGCTCGAGGCGCTGCGCGCCGGCAACAGGCGCTTCGTCGACCACGAGCCGCGGGTGCGCAGCACGGACGAGATCGAGCGCATCTGGACGGAGATCGCGGTGGGCCAGGCGCCCTTCGCGACCGTCCTCGGCTGCGCCGATTCGCGGCTCGCGCCCGAGATCATCTTCGACCAGTTCCTGGGCGACGTCTTCGTCGTGCGCGAGGCGGGCAACATCGCCGACTCGCCGACCAACCTCGGCAGCCTCGAGTACGCGCAGGTCGTGCTCGGCTCGAAGCTGCTGCTCGTGCTCGGCCACACCTCGTGCGGCGCCGTGCGCGCCGCATTCGAGGACGCGGCGCCGGGCGGCAACATCGACTCGATCGTCGCCGCGATCAAGCCCGGCATCGCCGGCGCGTCCGACCTCGACGACGCGACCCGGCGCAACGTCGTCGCCGTGCAGCGCCGGATCCGCGAGCAGAGCAGCCTGCTGCGCGACGCGGAGAGCGCGGGGAAGATCAGGATCGTCGGCGGCGTGTACACGATCCGCACGGGCGAGGTGACGTTCCTGGACTGAGGCCGCTGCCGGGCGGGTGAAGCGGGCGGGCGCTACCTTCCGGTAGCG
>JBFMAS010000705.1:0-13851 GCA_040755575.1 Thermodesulfobacteriota bacterium | reverse complement strand
CGCGCAGCGCCGCGGCGAGCGCGAGCGCGGCGCAGACCGCGGCCGTCACGGCCAAGGGCACGTCCCAGCGCACGCTCTGGGGCGGCGGGTCGGCCGCGCGTCCGGTCGTGCCCGGCGCGGGCTCGCCGACGGTCAGGGCGGCGAGCAAGACGAGCCCGACGAACGCCGACATGGCGAGCTCGCCGTCAAGCGCCGTGCTCCGCCCGCGCGGGCGACAGCTCGTGCAGCATCTTGATCAGCTCCTGTGGCTCGACGGGCTTCGCGACGTGAAGCTGGTAGCCGGCGCTGATCGACTGCCGTCGATCGTCGGCGCCGGAGTACGCGCTCAGCGCGACGGCGGGGATCCTGCCCCCGCGCTCGGGACCGCGCGCGCGCACCTTGCGGATCAGCACGAAGCCGTCCTCGCCTGGCATGGCGAGATCGCTCACCAGCACATCGGGCGCGCGGCGGTCGAACTCGGCGAGCGCGTCGGCCGTCGACGCCGCCGTGACGACGTCCGCGCCCGCCGTGCGCAGCACCTCGCCGACCACGTCGAGGCTGTCGGGCTCGTCGTCGACGACCAGCACGACGAGGCCGTCGAGCCGCTCTTCCGGCCGCTCCGCTGGGCCCGCGTGGACCACCGGCAGCGGCTCGCTCGCCGCCTCCTCGAGCAGCGGCAGCTCGACGATGAACGTCGCGCCCTTCCCTTCCCCCTCGCTCTCCACGCGCGTCGAGCCGCCGTGCAGCTCGACCAGGTTGCGTACGATCGCGAGGCCGAGGCCGAGCCCACCGTGCAGCCGGGTGCTGCCGCGGTCGGCCTGCGTGAAGCGCTCGAACGCGTGCGCTGCGAAGGACGGGTCGATGCCCTTGCCGGTATCGGTGACGGCGATGCGCGCGATGCGCGCCGCGAGCGGCGACGCGCGCGCGCCCTCCTCGAGCCGGACCTCCACCTTGCCGCCCTCGGGGGTGAACTTCACCGCGTTCGACAGCAGGTTCCAGACCACCTGCTGCAGGCGGTCGGCGTCGCCCCAGACGCGCCCGATGCGGGGATCGATCAGGGTGTGCAGGCGGATGCGCCGCGCGTACGCCATCGAGCGGACCGCGTCGACCGCCGCGTCGATCACCGGCGGCAGCTCCACCACGCGCGCGTCGAGCCGGATCTTTCCGGTCACGATGCGCGACACGTCGAGCAGATCCTCGATCAGGCGGGCCTGGATGCGCGCGTTGCGCTCGATCGTCTCGAGCGCGCGGTTGGCAACGGTCTCGTCGAGCGTGCCGGAGCGCAGCATGCGCACCCAGCCGAGGATCGCCTGCAGCGGCGTGCGCAGCTCGTGCGACACGGTCGCGAGGAACTCGTCCTTCGTGCGGTTCGCGATCTCGGCCTCGGTGCGCTCACGCACCAGGCGCAGCCGCTCCTCCTCGGCGCGCTTGCGCTCGGTGAGGTCGCGGATGATGCTCGTCACGAGCACGCCCTGGTCGGTCTCGAGCGGGCTCAGGCTGATCTCGGCGGGAAACTCGCTGCCGTTCTTGCGTCGTCCCCAGAGGTCGAGGCCGGCTCCCATCGGGCGCGTGCGCGGGTCGCCGTAGTAGTCCGAGCGATGTGCACGGTGCGCCGTGCGCAGCCGCTCCGGCAGCAGGATCTCGATCGGCTGTCCGAGCAGCTCGCGACGCTCGTAGCCGAACATGCGCTCGGTCTGCGAGTTCACCAGGACGATTCGCCCGTCCCGATCGACTCCGACGATGGCGTCGGGAGCCGACTCGAGGAGCTGCCGGAACTTGTCTTCTGCCCGCGTGCTGTCGGCCACGACACGCTCCATGACGAAACATCGTCACGCGAGCGCCACGGCCTTAGCGCTGACGGTCGAGCCGGCGCGCGATCGCTATTCGACGGTGACGCTCTTCGCGAGGTTGCGCGGCTGGTCGACGTCGCTGCCGCGGTAGACCGCGATGAAGTACGCGAGGAGCTGCAGCGGAATCACTAGCAGGATCGGCGCCAGCAGATGATTCACTTGCGGGATGCTCACGACCTCCCACGCGATCTCTTCGAGCTCGGGCGACGGCGCGTCGGTGATCGCGATGATGCGCCCGCCGCGCGCCTCGACCTCCTTCAGGTTCGACAGCGTCTTCGGGTACATCGGGTCCTTCGGCAGCAGCACGACGACGGGCAGCTGCTCGTCGATCAGCGCGATCGGACCGTGCTTCATCTCGCCCGCCGGGTAGCCCTCGGCGTGGATGTACGAGATCTCCTTCAGCTTGAGCGCGCCCTCGAGCGCGATCGGGTAGTTGATGCCGCGCCCGAGGTAGAGGAAGTCGCGCGCGTGGCCGTACTTCTTGGCGATCTTCTCGATCTGCTTGCCGCGCACGAGCGTCTCCTGCACGAGGCTCGGCAGGTTGACCAGGTCGCTCACCAGCGCGCGTCCCTTGGCCTCGTCGAGACGCCCGATCTGGCGGCCGAGGTGCAGCGCGAGCAGGTAGAACGCAGTTAGCTGCGTCGTGAACGCCTTGGTGCTCGCGACCGAGATCTCCGGGCCCGCGTGCGTGTAGAGCACGGCGTGCGCCCGGCGCGGGATCGACGCGTCGACGACGTTGCAGATCGCGAGCACCTTGGCGTTCGACGCACGCGCCTCCTCGACCGCGGCGAGCGTGTCGGCCGTCTCGCCGGACTGCGACACCGCGATCAGCAGCGCGTCCGGTCCGAGGATCGGCTGGCGGTAGCGCAGCTCGCTCGCGTAGTCGACGTCGACCGGGATGCGCGTCGCCTCCTCGAGGAGGAACTTGCCTACCAGGCATGCATGCCACGCAGTCCCGCAGGCGGTCAGGTAGATCCGCTTGATGCGCGACCAGTCGTCGACCAGGCCCGCGAGCTCGGGCAGCGTGACGTCGCCCTCCTCCTGGCGGATGCGGCCGAGCATGGTGTCGATCATCGCCTGCGGCTGCTCGTGGATCTCCTTCAGCAGGAAGTGCTTGAAGCCGCCCTTCTGCGCCGTCACCGGGTCCCAGGTGATGTGCTTCGGCGCGCGCTCGACCGGTTCGCCGTCGAACGTCGTCACCATGACCCCGTCGCGCGTCACCTCGGCCATCTCGCCGTCCTCGAGGAACAGCACGTCGCGCGTGTGCTCGAGGATCGCCGGGATGTCCGAGGCGATGAAGTTCTCGCCCTGGCCGAGGCCGATGACGATCGGCGTCGCCGTCTTGGCGGCGACGAGCCGCGTCTTGTCGTCGTCGCACAGGGCGACGATCGAGAACGAGCCGTGCAGCTGCTTCACGGCGGCGCGCGCGGCGTCGAGGAAGGACAGCCCTTGCGCCATGCGGTCGTCGATCAGCTGCGAGATGACCTCGGTGTCGGTCTCGGAGTGGAAGGTGCGGCCCTTCGCCTCGAGCTCGGCCTTCAGCTCCAGGTAGTTCTCGATGATCCCGTTGTGGATCACGACCACCTTGCCGGCGCGGTGCGGGTGCGCGTTCTCCTCCGACGGCCGTCCGTGGGTCGCCCAGCGGGTGTGCCCGAGCCCGATCTGCCCGACGAGCGGACGCTCGCGCAGCAGCTTCTCGAGGTTGTCGAGCTTGCCGACGCAGCGCCGGATGTCGACGTGGCCGTTGGTCAGGGTGGCGATGCCGGCCGAGTCGTAGCCGCGATACTCGAGCCGCCTGAGCCCGTCGACGAGGATCCGGCTCGCCTCCTGCTCACCGATGTACCCCATGATGCCGCACATAGATCTTCCGTCCTGGCGTCGATCGGCCGGTAAACGAGAACATTACCCTGGGCAGATCGGAGCGGGCAACACGCGTCTTTAGGATCGCGACGATCGGCCCCGTCCGACGATCGTGGCGACGAGGCGCTTGTCCCGCGGCGACCGGCGGCGGTAGACGAGCGGATTCCCCTGGCTCTCCCGGAGGTCGCCGTGACGCGGACCGAGCGGACATACTACGTGGTGGTCGCGCTGTGGAACCTGCCGGGCTGGTTCATGCACCCCGTCTACCCGATGTTCCTCCTCAGCCGGGGGCTCGACCTGTTCGAGATCAGCGCGATCCTGGCGATCTTCCAGATCTCCGTCTTCCTGTTCGAGGTGCCGACCGGCGCGGTCGCCGACCTCTACGGGCGCAAGGTCTCTTTCCTGCTCTCCTGCGTGGTGCGGATGGCGGCGTTCCTCCTCTACTCGGTCGCGCCCGGGTTCCTGGTGTGCGCCATCGCCGAGGTGATCGACGCGATCGGCGTGACCCTCGCCAGCGGCGCGATCGACGCCTGGGCGGTCGACGGCGTCCGCGCCGAGGGCGACCGCCGGCCGGCGGACCGGATGTTCGCGCGCTCGCAGGCGATCGTTCGCGCCGTGATGGTCGTCGGCGGCGTCGTGTGCGGCTACCTCGCCGACCGCTTCGGCCTCGCGCTGCCCTGGCTCGTCGCCGCGGGGTTCTTCGCCTGCGCCTTCGTGTTCGGCCTGCTCCAGATGTACGACGACCGCGGCGAGCGCCGGGCGATGGTGCGGGTGTCGCAGCGCTCGCTCGCGGCGACCGTCGGCGCGGGTTTGACCGCGGTGCGCGACCATCCGGTGCTGCGCATGCTGTGCGTGCTCTCGCTGCTCAGCGCGTCCGCGATGATGCCGGTGATCATGCTGTGGCCGCCGCACGTCGAGGCGCTCGCGGGGACGGGCTACTGGGTCCTCGGCTGGGTATGGGCGCTGCTCAACGTCGCGGCCGTCGGCGGCGCGCTGCTCGTGCCGGCGCTGCTGCGCCGGCTGCGCCGCGAGTGGCTGCTCGTCGTTCTCGCGCTGTGGCCCGCGCTCTTCCTCGCCGCGGCGGCGCTGTCGACCTCGCTCCGCCCGCTGCTCGGGTTCCTCCTGCTCTACGAGATGGCGCAGGCGGCGCGGCATCCGGTCGTGACGGCGTGGCTCAACGAGCACGTCGGCACGGAGTTGCGCGCGACGGTGATCTCGGTGCAGGGCATGTCCTTCATGCTGGGCGGCGCGCTCGGCCTGGTCGGCGTCGGGCTGCTCGCCGACCGCCTCGGTATCCCACCGGCGTGGCTGGTCTGCGCCGCGCTGTTCGTCGTCATCGCGCCCCTCAACCTGGTGCTCGGACGGATCGCGCGCGAGAACGGGCTCGAGCCGCGCCTCGCCGCGAGCGGCGGCTGAAGGATCCTCAGCGCTTCGCCGGACGCTCGCCGCGCCTGCGCTTGCGGAAGCCCTCGACCCAGCCGGCGCGGCGCTGGTCCGGCTTCGGATTGAAGGCGAGCGCGCCGGGCTCGACGTCGTGTCGCACGGTGGTGCCGGTCGCGACGTACGCGTCGTCGCCGATGCGCACCGGCGCGACGAGCTGGCTGTCGCTGCCGATCTGCACGCGGTCGCCGATCTCGGTGCGGTGCTTCTCGAAGCCGTCGTAGTTGCAGGTGATCGTGCCCGCGCCGATGTTGCTCTCGCTGCCGATCGTCGCGTCGCCGAGGTAGGCGAGGTGGTTCGCCTTGGTGCCGGCGCCGACCTCGGACTTCTTGACCTCGACGAAGTTGCCGATGTGCACGCGCTCGTGCAGGTGCGTGCCGGGGCGGAGCTGGGCGAAGGGTCCGACGATCGCCCCGGCGTCGATCCGCGACTCGGCGATCACGACCATCGGGCGCAGGTGCACGCCGTCGCCGAGCACGGCGTCGGTCAGCACCGCGCTGCCCTCGATCGCGCAGTCGCGGCCGATCGTCGTGCTCCCGCGGAGCTGCACCACCGGACCGATCACCGTGTCCGGGCCGATCGTCACCGAGGGCTCGACGTACGCGGTCGCCGGGTCGAGGAAGGTGACGCCAGCCGCCATGTGACGCGCGACGGTCTCGTGCCGCAGCGCCGCTTCGAGCGCGGCGAGGTCCGCGCGCGAGTTGATGCCGGCGACCTCGTGCGGGTCGACCGGCTCGGTGAGCACCGGGCCGCCCTGCGCGACGGCCGCGGCGACGATGTCCGTCAAGTAGAGCTCGCCCTGCGCGTTGTCGGCACGCAGCCCGGCCAGCGCGGCGCTCAGGAACTCCGCGCGGCAGCAGTAGATGCCTGGGTTGACCTCCCGGATCCGGCGCTGCTCCTCGCCGGCGTCGCGCTCCTCGACGATCGCCGCGAGCCGGCCCTCGTCGTCGCGCACGATGCGGCCGTAGCCGTACGGCTCGTCGACCACCGTCGTCAGCAGCGACAGCAGCGCACGCTGCTCCCGGTGGCGCCGCACCAGGCGTGCGAGGGTCTCGCTGCGCAGCAGCGGCACGTCTCCGTAGAGGATCACGACGTCGCCGGTGAAGCCGCCGAGCTCCGCTGCGCATGCGATCCGCACGGCGTGGCCGGTACCGCGCTGCTCCTGCTGCAGCGCGAAGCGGACGTCGAAGCCGGCGCACACCGCGCGCACGGCGTCCGCCTGGTGTCCGACGACGACCACGGTGCGCCCCGCGCCGAGCCCGGCGCTCGCGGCGAGGACGTGGCACAGCAGCGGACGTCCGCCGAGCTGGTGCAGGACCTTCGCGTGCGCGGACTTCATCCGCGTCCCCTGCCCGGCCGCCAGTACGACCACGGCGAGCCGCGCGTCGCCCGCTCCCTCCGATCTCGCTGCTGTGCTCATGATCCTACCTTCAAGGCGCCGCTTTCGATCCTTGCTTCGGCGTCGGCGATGCGCTGCTTGACCTCCGGGGGGATCCGGTCCGCGAGCTTCGGGTTGACGACGAAGCCGATGACGCCGCTCGCCAGGTCCTCCTCGATCACGCGGCCGGTGAAGCGCTTCTCCTTGACCTCCTTCGCGACCTGCAGGAACGCGGTCGGGATGGAGATCACGGCGCTCGCGAGCACGGTGTCCGGCGCGACGTCGCTCTGGTCGCGGTTCGTACCGAAGGCGAGGACGCCGCGGTCCTTGGCCGCCTGGAACACGCCGAGGCCGGCCGCGTCCGCATTCTGCAGCACGAAGTCGGCGCCCTGCGCGACCAGCGCATCGGTCGCGGCCTTCGCCGCCGCGACGTCCTCGAAGCTGCCGGTGTACGCTTCCGCGACGACGAACTTGGGATTGACGCTGCGCGCGCCCGCGGTGAAGCCCTCGAAGGTCGTGCGGATCACGGGCAGCTTGATCCCGCCGACGCAGCCCGCGCGACCCGTCTTCGACAGCGAGGCGGCGACGATGCCGGCCAGGTACGTCGCCTGGTCGAGGTGGAAGGTGAGCGAGGCGACGTTCGGCGCCGACACGCTGCCCGAGCTGACGACGAACACCGTCTGCGGGAACTCCTTGCCGACCTGCAGCGCCGGATCCTGGAACTCGAAGCCGTGCCCGAAGACCAGGTCGTAGCCCTGCTCGGCGTAGTCGCGGAAGCTCTGCACGAACTCGCTCGGCGTCCCGGTCTGGACGTTGCTCACCTGCGCGCCGAGCTCCTTCTTGACGAGCTGCAGGCCGTCGTACGCGCTCGCGTTCCAGCCGCCGTCGCTGATCGGCCCGGGCGTGAGCAGCGCGACGCGGAACGGCTGGTCGCCCGCCGTCTGCTCGCCCGGCTCGCAGCCGAGCAGCAGGAGCGGCACCAGGGCCGCGACGAGCAGGCCTGCGGCACGTGCGGCGCCCGTCATGCGCTCAGGTTGCGGTAGCCGCCGCGGAAGTAGAGCAGCGGATCGCCGTCGGGGGCGGCCGCGATGTCCACCGCCTCGCCGACGTAGATCGTGTGGTCGCCCGCGTCGAAAGCGTGCCGGACGCGGCACTCGAGGTAGCCGATCGTGTCGTTCAGGATCGGCGCCCCCGTCTCGCCGATCCGGTAGCCGACGCCGGTGAACTTGTCGCCGCCCGACTTGGCGAAGCGGCGCGACAGCGTCTCCTGCACGTTGCTCAGGATGTTGATCGCGAACACCTTCGACGCCTCGAACGAGGGGTAGCTGTCGCAGCTCTTGTCGACGCAGACCAGCACCATCGGCGGCTCGAGCGACACCGAGGACACCGCGTTCGCGGTCAGGCCGTAGAGCTTCCCGGCGCCGTCGTGCGTCGTGACGATCGTGACGCCGGTGGCGAAGTGACCCATGACGCGGCGGAACTCGAGCTGGTCTACGGACATCGCGCTCTCCCTTCGTGCGCCGCCCTGTTTAGCTGCGTGCCTCGCGGCGGACAACGCACGGACCGCCGACGCGCGCCCTCGGCATCGCGCGTGGTATACTACGGCGCCGTGTCGAGCCTCACCCTCCGGCCCCATCGCGTCCTGGTCGGCGCCCTGCTGCTGCTGGCGCTGGCGCCGCTCGGCTGCACGCAGACGGCGACGGCGCCGATCGCAGCACAGACCGCGGCGCCCGTCGGCGACGACCGCGCCCCGCTCGAGTGGGCGAAGGAGGAGCCCTACGCCGTCGTCGTCAGGCGCTCGTGTCGCACGCTCAGCGTCTACCAGTACGGGCAGTGGCTGCGGACGTACCACCACGTGGCGTTCGGCCGCGTCCCCGGCGTGAAGCTGTACGAGGGCGATCGGCGCACGCCGAACGGGCTCTACCGCATCGTCGGCCGGCGGGAGCACCCCCGCTGGTCGCGCTTCCTGCTGATCGACTATCCGAACCTCTCCGACATCGACGACCACCAGCGCGCGCTCGACGAGGGTCTCGCGCTCGGCGGCCCGGGCGGCGAGATCGGCATCCACGGCACCGACAAGCCGGACTTCAACCAGCTCGGCATCGACTGGACCTTCGGCTGCGTCGCGCTGATGAACGACGACGTCGAGGAGCTCTACGAGCTGGTCCCCGACGGCACGCTGGTCTTGATCGAGGACTGAGCGATGCCCGACCGTCCGCTCGCGATCGACTGCTGGCTGAACCCCTCGACGGGCGTGTCGGACTACCGGCCGGAGTACCTGGTGCGCGTCGCGCGCGACTACTTCAAGCGCGAGGCGGAGATCTTCGCGCACACGCCGCTCGAGGAGCTGCTCCGGCAGATGGACGAGGCGCGTGTCGAGCGTGCGGTGATCACCATGGACCCGCACCGCCCCGAGCCGATCCACGACATCGCCAGGGCGTTCCCCGGCAAGTTCATCTGCGCGGCGGTGATCGACCCGACGAGCGGGATGGAGGCGCTGCGCGCGATCGACCGGCTCGCCGAGCGCCACGACCTGCGCCTCGTGCGCATCATCCCGTTCCTCGTCAACCGGCCGCCGAACGACAAGACGTACTACCCGGTGTACGCCAAGTGCATCGAGCTCGGCATCCCGGTGTCGGTCAACACCGGCATCCCGGGGCCGCCGATGCCGGCCGAGCCGCAGCGGCCGCTCTACCTCGACGAGGTCTGCCTGTTCTATCCCGAGCTCAAGCTGATCATGGCCCACGGCGCCGACCCGTGGTGGGGCGAGGCGATCCGGCTGCTGCTCAAGTACCCGAACCTCTACATGATGACGTCGGCCTACGCGCCGAAGTACCTGCCGCCCGAGCTCGTCCACTTCATGAACACGCGCGGCCAGGACAAGGTCCTGTTCGCGTCGGACCATCCGGTGCTGTCGTTCGAGCGCTGCCTGCGCGAGGCGGCCGAGCTGCCGCTGCGCGAGGGAGTGCTCGAGAAGTACCTGCGGGGCAACGCCCTGTCGGTCTTCCGCTGGGATTGACGCGCGGCGCGGGCCGCACGCACGACGCGCTGCAGCGTCGGCGCGCACGCGGTCCTTGTTTCAGCGGACCCCGACTTCTAGTCTCGCCTCTCGCCCAGCAGCCGCGCGCTCCTCGCGGCCTGCCGCGCCGGCCCGAGAGGCGGAATGTCCGACTACATCGCTGACGAGACCGGTCCCGACGCCGCGCCGATCGAGAAGATCGACCAGCTCGTCGAGCACTTCGAGCGCGGGGCCAAGCCCCGCTCCGAGTTCCGCATCGGCACCGAGTACGAGAAGGTGGCCGTCGACAGGCGGACGGGCGCGGCGATCCCGTTCTCCGGCAAGCGTGGCGTCGAGACCATCCTGCGCGGCCTCGCCGACCGTTACGGCTGGGAGCCGCAGGAGGAGGAGGGGCGCATCATCGCCCTGTCGCGACCGCCGGGCGAGATCACGCTCGAGCCGGGCGGCCAGGTGGAGCTCTCCGGCCGGCCCTGTGCGACGCTGCACGAGGCGGACGAGGAGCTGCGCGAGCACGTGCGCGAGGTGGTGAGCGTCGCCGACGAGCTCGACGTCGCCTTCCTCGGCCTCGGCATCCAGCCCTTCTCGAGACTGGACGAGATCGAGCAGGTGCCGAAGAAGCGCTACGCGATCATGGCGCCGTACATGGAGAAGGTCGGCACGCTCGGGCTGCGCATGATGAAGCAGACCGCCACCGTGCAGACCAACCTCGACTACGAGAGCGAGGCGGACGCGATGCAGAAGATGCGCGTCGCGACCGGCCTCGGGCCGATCCTGAACGCGCTGTTCGCGAACTCCCCGATCACCGACGGCAAGCCGAACGGCTTCCTCTCCTACCGCGGCCACATCTGGACCGACACCGACAACGCGCGCTCCGGCATCCTGCCGTTCGTCTTCGCGCCACGGGCGGGTTTCGCCGACTACGTCGAGTGGGCGCTCGACGTGCCGATGTACTTCGTCAAGCGCGGCAAGAGCTACGTCGACCTGACCGGCATCCCGTTCCGCCGATTCTGGATGGAGGGCGCGCGCGGGCTGCGCGCGACGGTCGGCGACTTCGCGCTGCACCTGTCGACGCTGTTCCCGGAGGTGCGGCTCAAGACCTACATCGAGCTGCGCATGGTCGACAGCCAGCCGCCGGAGTCCATGCTCGCATTGTCGGCGATCGCGAAGGGCGTCCTCTACGAAGCGGACTGCATGCTCGCGGCCTGGGACCTGGTGAAGGACTGGCGCTTCGAGGAGCGCGTGCACCTCAACGACGCGGTCCATCGCACCGCGATGGCGACGCCCGTGCGGCGCTACCGCGTGCAGGACCTCGCGCGGGAGCTGCTCGACATCGCGGAGGAGGGGCTGCGCCGCCAGGACCGGCGCGACGCGCGCGGCGAGAGCGAGGCGATCTATCTGGAGCGCGCGCGCGACTACGCGCGCAGCGGCAAGAGCCCCGCGGAGCGGGTGCTCGAGCGCTGGACCTCCGCCTGGCGGCGGGACGTGGACGACCTGGTCGCGCTGACGGCGTATCGCATGCCGGCGGCGGCCTGACGGCGCGACGCGGGCGAATCTCGGTGGAGCAGCGCGGCGCGACGGCTCACGAGCCGCCGACGGGCTTCATGAACTTCTGCGCCTCGACGTCGCCCGGCGTGACCGACTTGTCCTCCAGGTTCACCTTCCACGACGCGCGGTGGTTCGAGCTGCCTTCCTTCCACGTCAGCTCGACCCTGTAGACCGGTCCCTCGTCGTGCTTGGCGCTCCAGGAGAACTCGCCGAGGTAGCCGCCCTTCTCGCGCACCGCGTTGCCCAGGGCGATGGTCTGGTCGGCGAGGTTGTACTGCATGCCGGGCGCCTTGTACTGGCGGACGAGGTCGAGCGCCTCCTGCTCGCGCCCTTCCCAGCCGACCCCGAGCTGGATGAAGATGAAGTAGATGAAGATGACGGTCGCGACCGCGAGGCCGCCCCAGCCGATGATGGCCGCGACGTGGCTGCTGCCCTGCTTCTCTGCACTTGACGTTGGCGAATCGGCCATAAGCGATCGTCTCTCCTCGTCGGGACGTTCCCCGGCGCCGCTGCCTATAGCGCACGTGAGCACACCGCGAAACGCCGACCGCCGTCCCGCAGCGATACATTAGCTACGCTCATTTGCACGATACAGGGAAATTCATTTGGTAGGCTCGCGCGAGCCGCACTAACGTCCGGCGCCGGGGGCCCCGCCTGCAACGGGCGGGGGGTGAATCCGCTAGGGGGAGGATGCGGTTCATGAATGGGAAGATGCGGGCGCGTGCGTCGGGGATGCAGGATCGGTCGGGTGGGCTGTTCGAGCCGGATGTGCTGCTCCCGGGGCAGTTCTTTTCGTTCTTTCGCAAGGAGGCGGGCTTCGATCGCGAGCGTCGGCTGATGCTCGCGGTCCTCGAGGACGCCATCGACTGCTTTCAGAAGTACGCGCACACCAACGACCTGCGCGGGCGGCAGCTCTTCCTCGAATCCTACGAGTGGATCATGTCCGGGGACAAGCGCTGGCTGTTCTCCTTCGAGAACATCTGCCAGATCGTCGACATGAATCCGGACTACATCCGCCAGGGCCTGAACCGGTGGCGCGCGCAGCACGGCAAGGGCGCCTCGGTGGGCGTGCTCGCGACCGACGCGGGACGCGACTCGCAGGCCTCGGCCGTCTGCTGAAACAGAGCGGGCGTCGCGCGCCGCGGCGAGGGGCGCGTGCCCCTCGTAGATCTAGTCCTCCGCGACCTCCGGACCCCCCGCGGCCTCCTCGCGCGCGTCGGGCACCACGATCTCGGTCGGCAGCAGGACCGGTGCAGGAGCGGGCTGCGTCGGCCGCCGTGCGGCCGGCACCGGACGGGCGGGCGGCGGCAGCACACGCCCCGACGCGGGCTGCAGCTGCTCGACGTCGAGATCGTCGGCGGGCGGCGGCGGGCGGCGATCGATCGCTCCCGGCGGCGGCAATGGCGCGCGCTGCGCGGACGACGGGCGCTCGGGCAGCGACGGCGGCGGGGCCTCGCGCGGCTCCAGCCCCGGCGCGTCGCCGAGCGTGACGTCGACCGGAATGCCGCTCTGCGCGAGCACCGCGTCGCGCAGCTTGGCCTCGTCGACCATGCCGACGAGGCCGCGCTGATCGAGCATCTTGACGGTCTCGCGGTACATCCCGGGCTTCATCCCGTAGAGGTCCTTGTGCACCTCGACGAACACCCGGCCCCCGGACATGCCGACCTTCACGGGCTGGTAGACGAACACGCCCGGCGTGCCGACCGGGACCATCGGGTAGAGCTTGTCGATGTCCTCGGGGTAGAGCCGCACGCAGCCGTGGCTCACCAGCATGCCGACGCCCCAGGGAATGTTGGTGCCGTGGATGCCGTACAGGTCGAGCGACAGGCGCATGCGGTACTTGCCGAGCGGGTTGTTCGGCGCGCCGCCGGCGATCACCTTCTCGCTGAAGCCCTTGTCCGCGATGCGCTCCTTGCGGATCGACTCCGGGATGACCCAGGTCGGGTTGACCGTCTTCTCGCGCACGGTGAACTTGCCGGTCGGCGTCTTCCACTCCTCGCGACCGAGCCCGACGGGGAAGGTGATGACCGATCGCGGCGTCCCCTTGCCGCCGCCCCGGTAGTAGTAGAGGCGCATCTCCGGGACGTTGATCACGATGCCGCCGTAGCTGCCGTGCGGCAGGATGAACTGCTGCGGCACCACCACCGGCTTGTCGAAGTGCCCCGGGATCCACTCGTCGACGCCGGGATTCGCGTCGACCAGCTCGTTGTAGCCGAGGTCGAAGAAGCGGGCGAGATCGAAGAAGGTGTCGCCCTTCGCCGGCTGGTAGACGAGCACCTCGCCGATGACCGTGTCCTCGGGGCTGTCCGGGCCGGGCGCCGACGGTGGCGTGAAGGTGTAGCTCTTGACCGTCCGCGGCCAGAAGTCCTCCTCGACCCACTGCCGGGCGGCAGCCGCGGACGGTGTGCTGAAGACGGTGACGGCCGCGAGCAGCGACCAGACGACGACGTTTCGGTGATGCGATTGCACGCGGGCCCTACCTCCTCAGCTTCCCCTGCCAGACAAGCAATCTATCGGCCGGCTCCGGGCGTTACAATGAACGAACCTCGACGCCCGCCGCTCAGCTCTGCGGCGGCTCGCCGGCATAGCGGGCGCGCGGCCGGATCAGGCGGCCTTCCTGGTACTGCTCGAGGCCGTGCGCCACCCAGCCGACGGTGCGGCCGATGCCGAGCAGCGCGAGCGCCGCCCCCGCCGGCAGCCTGAGGGCGCGGCACAGGGTCACGACGCCGAAGTCGACGTTCGGCGCCTGGCCCGTGAGATCGCGCACGGCGTCGGCGAGC
>JBFMAS010000704.1:0-4237 GCA_040755575.1 Thermodesulfobacteriota bacterium | reverse complement strand
GCCGCGACGATGCGCTCCGCGAGGCCCGGCGACGGCGCCGCGGCCGGCAGCGCGTCGAGCACGGCGTCGAGACGGCGCGCCTCCTCCTGCATGCGGCGCGCCTCGGCGCTGCCCGCGATCAGTGCGAGCGCGGCGTCGCGCTCGCCGTCGGGCCAGCGCAGCGGGTCGCCGCCGTAGGCGTCGAGCAGCGTCGCGAGCCGCTCGAGGTCGATGGCCGGAGCCCCGGTGCTCATCCTTCCCCCAGGAGCTCGCGCGCGACCCCGCGCAGCTCCTCGCGCAGCTTGCGCCGCCCGCGCGCAAGCAAAGACTCCAGCGCCTCGACCGTCACGCCCATGACCTCGGCCGCGTCGACGTTGCGCATGCCCTGATAGTGGCAGAGGACGAGCGCGTTGCGCTGGCCGTCGGGCAGGCGCCCGAGCGCCTTGCGCACGCGGTCCGCGGTTTCGCGGCGCTCGAGCTCGCCGGCCGGACCGGGGCCCGGGTCGACGCCGTCGGGCGAGTCGCCGAGCTCCTCGCGCTTGCGCGCGCGGCGATCGAGGCAGAGGTTGAGCGCCACGCGGTGCAGCCAGGTGCCGACGCGCGCCTCGCCCGGACGCCACTGCGGCGCGAACCTCCACAGGCGCAGGAAGGCCTCCTGGGCGACGTCCTCGGCCTCGGCCGGATCGGCGAGGGTCCGGCTTGCGAGGGCGACGACGCGCGCGAGGTAGCGGCGCGTGAGGGCGCGCAGGGCGTCGGCGTCACCGGCCGCGAGCGCGGCCATGAGGGCGTCGTCCGAGCCGTCTCCGGGCGCCGCGTGGCTGCGCGGCGGCCGGTCGTCGCCTGACGGCGGGTGCGCCAAGGATCAGCGGCGCCGGCCGGCGCGGCCCCGGACCGCGGCAGGTACGTGTGCCGTACGATGCTCATCGTCTCCCGTTTCGCTCTGCATCGGCTTCCTCGGCGGCCGCGCGACGCGCGACCGTCGCGGCGCCGCTTCCGACGACCGTGATACGGCTCGGCGGGCCTTTCTCCGTCGCGGCGTCGCCGGCGCCCGGAGGACGGTTGCCGCGCGGCCGCGCTCCCCTTCTAATGGATCAGAAGCCGTCCGAGTACCTCGCTGGGTGCCCCGTCCCAAGCTGGTGCGGAGGCTCGAGGTTGCACGGATGCGACGCCACCGAAAGCGCCTGCCATGGGGCTTGCTGCTCGTGCTGGCGCTGCCGGTCGTGCTCGCGGCAGCCTGGGTGGCCGCGTGGCTCGCGCTGTCGCCGGTGCTCGAGCGGCGGCTCGAGGCCCTGCTCGAGCGGCGCTTCGCGGCGGACGTCGCGTTCGGCTCGTTCAGCTTCCTGCCGCCGTACTGGGTCGTCGCGCACGACGGGGTGCGGGCCTCGGAGCGGGACGGCGAGCGCGTCGAGTGGATCCGCGCGCCGACGCTGCGCGCGCGCCTGAGCCGCGTCCCGGGCACGGGGCCGCTCGAGATCGAGAAGCTGAGCTTCGTCGCGCCGCGCCTCGCCGTGCTGCGCAGCGAGCGCGGCGTGCACCACGCGGCGCACCTGTGGCGCCCCTCGGAGCGCAGGCGGCGCGGCAGGCTGCCGCTGCGCCGCATCCGCGCGAGCGACCTCGCGATCGAGTACAGCTCCGAGTCCGGGGCGCGCGGCGGCGCCGTCGAGCCCTTCGTGCTGAGCGACCTCCAGCTCGAGCTGTACGCCGATCCCGAGGGCGGGCGCGCCTACGACTACGAGCTCGAGGGCGGCGACCGGCTCCGGCTCGAGAGCACGGGCAACCTCGAGCTCGACGGTCGCGTCATCCGCGTCGATGCGCTCGACGCGGCGCTCGGGGTCGGCGCGCGCGACGGCGCCGCGGACGGGTCCGGTGTGCCGGTCGAGGTGAAGGACGCGCGGGGGCGCATCGAGCTGCGCGCGCGACGCTGCCGCGTCGACGCCGCCACCGTGTCGGTCGGCCGCGAGCGGCCCATCGTCCTCGAGGGCGTGCGGGGCGCCGGGAGCTTGCAGGACGGCGCGATCGACGTCCCCGAGCTCGCCTTCCGGGTTTTCGCGGGCGACGTACGCGCGCCGCTGCGCGTCCGCCTGGGCGACGTCCCGGGCTGGCAGGGCGAGGTCGACGCGCGCGCGCTCGATCTCGCGGCGATCGCGGCCCGCTTCGCGCGACGCACGGACCGCGGCATCACGGGCGAGCTGTCGGGACGGGCGGACCTGGCCGGCGACCTCGCGCCCGGGACCATGCTCGCGTCGCTGCGGGGCGACGGCGAGATGCGCGCGAGCGGCGAGCGCTTCTACGAGATCCCGGTGATCGCGGAGCTGCTCGAGGCGATGCAGGTCGGCAAGGAGGCCGCGACCGTGAGCAGCGCGTCAGCCGAGCTCCGCGTCGCCGAGCGGCGCGTGCACCTCGACAACGCGGCGCTCGGCTCGCCGACCATCGGCATGCAGGGGCACGGCGAGGTCGGCTTCGACGGCCGCCTCGACGTCGACATGATCCTGGTCCCGCTCGGCGACGTGCAGGCGAAGCTCGAGAGCAGCGACGTCCCCCTCGTCGGCGACGTGATCGCCGCGATCGCGGGCGCGCTCGAGACGCTCTTCGCCGGCGCGAGCGAGCTGGTCTACGAGTTCCGCGTCACCGGCACGGTCGCCGACCCGGAGGTGACGCCGGTCCCGGTGCCCGTGCTGACGCGGACCGCGGCCACCATCTTCGGCCGCATGGTGCAGCGCGGCTGGGACGCGGACGTGCTGCACGACGACGAGCGGGTCGGCGGCGACGCCGGCGACGCCGACCCCGGCTGAGGTCAGCGCTCGGACGCACGCAGCAGCCGCAGGTTCTCCTCGTGTCTCGCGCGATCGATCGGGTAGAGCGCGAGGAACGAGATCGCGGCCGCGTAGAGCACGACGATCGCCGGAGCGAACACGATCCCGAGGTCGCGGATCACCTCCGGCGGGACCTGGCCCGGCTTCGCGTCCTGCGGGAACCCGATCAGCGCGAGCAGCAGCGTCGAGGCGAAGATGCCGATGCCCGATACGCACTTCTGAACGAAGCTGCTCGCCGCCGAGAACGTGCCCTCCGAGCGCCGTCCGGTCGAGAGCTCGCTGTCCTCGACGACGTCGGCGATCATCGACGCGCTCACGATGTTCGACGAGATCAGCAGCGTGACCATCAGCGTGTTGACGACGACCAGCGTCGGCAGCAGCGCCGCCGAGTCGTTCGCCGGGAAGAGCCCGATCAGGCGAAAGACGATCGGCAGCGGGCCGAGCACGAGCCCCGCGACGGACAGCGACAGCACGGCCGGCTTCTTGCCGAGCCGGCGCGAGAGCCGCGGCGCGAGGCCGAGGGCGAGCGCGGCCGAGACGAAGTTCGCCAGCACGAGGAGCGACATCTCGCTCGCGGTGAGCTCCCAGAAGAAGGTGTTGAAGTAGATGTTGAGCGCCGCCATGAGCCCCGCCGCCATCGAGCCGAACACCATCGCGCCGAACAGCGCGAGGAACGCGCGGTTCGACAGCGTCGCGCGCAGCTCCGCGAGCGCGCGCGCGACCTCGAACGGCCGCTTGGGCGGCGGCTTCTTGAGCTGGGGGATGTACGGGTGCGTGCCGAGCGCCGACACCACGATCGCGACGCCCATGATCAGCGACGCCGCCAGCCCGTAGGCGCGGTAGCCGTCCGGGTTCAGGACGCCGACCGCGTGCTCGGCGTCGGGCTGCAGGAAGACCTGGAAGGCGAGCAGCCCCATGGAGAGGCCGCCCCACCAGCCGAAGAAGTAGCGAAAGCTCAGCAGCGACGTCCGCTCGTCGTAGCTCGAGGTCAGCTCCGGCACGAGCGATGCGCTCGGCACCTCGTAGAAGGTGATGAAGGTGCGGATGACGATCGCGACCACCACCAGGTAGGCGAACAGCGCTCCCTGCGACAGACCGCCGGGCGGGTTCCAGAGCAGGAAGTACGACACCGCGACCGGGATCGCCGACGCGTACATGAACGGATGCCGCCGCCCCCAGCGCGTGTGCAGGTTGTCGGAGACGTAGCCGACGATCGGGTCCGACAGCGCGTCGGCGAACAGCACCAGCATGATGCCGAGGCCGACGAGCTGCTCCGGCAGGCCGAGCACCTGGTTGTAGTAGAGCAGCAGGAGGAAGGCGAAGCCCTGGTCCTTGACGCCGAAGGCGACGGAGCCGAAGCCGTAGAACAGCTTGGTGGCGAGGGTGGGCGAGGGGCGCGACATCGAGCGGAGGGCCCCTCGACCGTAGGGTCACGGGCGCAGCGT
>JBFMAS010000703.1:0-2095 GCA_040755575.1 Thermodesulfobacteriota bacterium | reverse complement strand
GCAAAGCCGCGCGGAGCCTCACTCCCCCGCTCGCTCGCGCTCGGCCGCGCGCTCCACGCGCGGAGGATCCCTTCGCGGCGCCACGTCGGCCGCGGCGGGTTAGCGGTAGCCCTTCAGGGCCTCCTGCGCGCGCTTGACGCTGCTCACCGCGAGGAAGACGACCGCCTTACCGCGGTCCGGCGTGCTGGCGTACATGTAGTCGATGTTGACCTTCGCCTCGCCGAGCCGGCGGGCGATCGCGGCCAGCGTGCCGGGCCGGTTCTCGCCCGCGACCGCGGCGATCTCGTTCTCGAACACCAGCACGCCCGCCGCGCCGAGCAGGTGGATCGCCTTGTCCGGGTCGTCGACCACGATGCGCACCGCCGAGTGGTCGACGAGGTTCTCGATGTAGATGCCCTTGATGTTGATCTTGGACTGCGCCAGGTCCGCGCAGACGTTGGCGAGAACACCCGGGCGGTTCTCGAGAATCAAAGTGAGCTGCCGCTCCACCCGCATGACCCCATCCTCCAGCCTCGGGCCTAGCAGCCGTCGCGCCGCCAAGTCAAAAGACACGGCGCGCGCCCGGTGCGTACGGCGCAGCCGATCCTTGCGGTCGCGGGCGCTTCCCGGCTAAGACGACGCCAGGTATCGCGCAGCGTCTTGCGGGGGGGCGCGGTCGATGGTGCGGTTCATTCACGTTGCCCGGTCGTATCCGGACGCCGAGGTGCTGCTCGACGTGAGCTTGTGCGTCGACACGGGTGAGGCGGTGGTGGTCAGCGGTCCGGCGGGTGCGGGGAAGAGCACGCTCGTGCGCCTCCTGCTCGGCGTCGAGGAGCCGACGCACGGCTGGATCGTGGTCGATGACCTCGTGCTCGCGGGCAGCACGCAGGAGGTGCTCGCTGCGCACCGCCGCCGCATCGGCCTGATCGCGCAGCAGCCGCTCCTGGTCGACGACTTGACGGTCGAGCACAACGTCGCGCTGGCGCTCGAGGTGACGGGCGCGCTGCCGCCGCAGGCGCGCGCCTCGGCCGCGGCCGCGGTGGAGCGCGTCGGGATGACGCACCTGCTGCATCGCCGCGCCGCCACGCTGTCCGCGTCCGAGCGGCGCTGGATCGCGATCGCGCGTGCGCTCGCGCGGCGCGAGGCGTCGTTGATCGTCGCCGACGAGCCGGCGGGCGACCTCGATGCTCGCGAGACGCGCGTGCTCGGCGCGCTCCTCGCGGAGGAGCGCACGGTCGGCAAGACGGTGATCGTCGCGAGCCGCGAGCCCGGCCTGGCCGGGCTGGGAGCACACCGGGTCGCCATGCTCGACGGCGGCCGCATCACGCTCGAGACGGCCGCACCGACCGGACGCGTCCGCAGCGTCGCGGGACGCCTGTCGTGATCTGGCTTCTCGGCGCCCTGCGGCGCCTTCGCGGCGTGCTCGCGCTCGCCTTCATGGTCTCGCTCGCCGCCGGCATCCTCGTCACCGCGGGCGGGGCGCTGCTGGCGCGTGCGCGCTCGCTCGGCTCGCCGGCCGCGGGAGACGTGCGCTTCTACGTCGTCGCGCGCGGCCCGCTCGCCGAGGCGACCCGCGACGGGCTCGCCCTCCATCCCGAGGTCCGGCTGATCGGCGAGCACAGCATCGACCAGCTCATCGGCGAGACCGCGTTCGCGCGCGGCGGCGACGTGCTGCGGGTGCTGGAGGTGGCGGTGCCGCGCCGCCCCGGCGGCGACCTCGCCGAGTCGGTCGCGACCCTGCAGCAGATCGACGGCGTGGTCGAGGTGATCACCCTCGGCTCCGTCGACGTCGCCGCGGCGCCCGGGGCCACGGGACGGTTCGGCGGCGCCGGCGTCCTGCTGATCGCGATCGGCTGCGCGCTGTTCGCGGCGGGCGTGACGCTCAGCTCGACGATGGCGGTGCGCGCTCGCGCCGAGGAGCTCGCGGTGCGCTGGCTGCTCGGGGCCGAGCCGGTCTCGCTGTGGCGCCCCCTCGGCGCCGTGCTCGGGGTCACCGCGCTCGCGGGCGTGCTCGGATCGCTCGCGGCAGGCGCGTTGGTGGCCCGCCTGCTCGTCCCCGGCGCCGCGCCCGAGATCGCGCGCGAGGCGGGGACGTCGCTGTCCGGCGGGCTCGGCA
>JBFMAS010000702.1:0-9543 GCA_040755575.1 Thermodesulfobacteriota bacterium | reverse complement strand
CTCTCGCTGCGTCGTGCCGACGAGCCCGCTCGTCGACGCGCGGCACGCCACCAGGTGCCTCGACGCGCCAGGCGTTGAGCGGCCGCCGGACCGGGCGGGAGACGAAGCGGCGCGCGCCCCGGCGCCTCTCGGGCACCCGAGCGCGCGCCGCCGGACGAGTGGTCCCAAGGGGAATCGAACCCCTGTTACCGACGTGAGAGAACGACCGGGTCCGATTTCTGGCATGACGCATCGAGTGCCGTGGAGTCGCATGGAGCGCCTCTCAGCCTTGCGGCACAGGGGGCAGCGCGAATTGAACACCGCTCGGGACGCGCACCGAGTGTCACTGAGAGCACCGAAGCCGACGCCGATTTGGCACCGATTTGGCACCGGCCGTTGCCTGTTCGTCCGGCCTCGACGGATGGCCGCCCGGTGCACCGGCGGGACCACTAGCGCCCTTCGCGCGAGCACCGCGCCCGCCTCGAGATCGAGCATCCGGGCGTTGTTCGCCGGGCGAGCGGATCGCCGCGCAGAGGGCAATCCCGGCGCAGCAGCAGCCGGGCTTGACGAAGTCCGCGGCGGGCAGGGGCGGGCGGTCCTTTCCCCTCACCGGGTGGGGTCGGAATTAACTGGGGCCCCACCCCGAGCGCGCAACCGCGCGCGCACGCGTTAACGAGACTCGTGCTCTAAGCTCTCACGCTCGGCGAGCTGAATCGCGGAGTCGATCGCGTCGCGCACGTCGCGCAGCTCGTGCTTGCGGACGGTGGCGCCGCGCTTGGTCGGGACGTAGCCGGAGCCGTCCTTTCGCGGCGTCCAGATGCGCAGCGAGAGGAAGCTCGAGCTGCGGTAGTGCACCCACGTCGCGCGCAGCAGCTCCTCGCCGCGCACGAGCGACACGAGGTTGATGCCCTCGGCGGGCGGGTCGAACGTCTCTCTCATGTAGGATCCTCGGGTCAGGAAGTGAGCCACGCTGTCACGCCGCGGCGCTTGAGCGTCGCGAGTAGCTCCTCGAGTTCGTCGGCGGTCTCTTGCGCGTCGGCGCGGCGGCGAGCGTCGAGGGTTTCGACCAGCGCCGCCGCCCGGTACACGTCGCCTGGCCAGTCACGTGGGTGGGCATTGACGACAAGGCGCATGCTGCCCTCGCTCGCGCTCGGTACGATCCACGGGCCGCGCTCCGCGAAGGTGGTGCACGAGACGCGATCGATGTCGAGACCATGGATCGGAGGATGGCACGTCGCACACGTCCATGGTGCTCCGTGTCGGCCGGTGAGGCGCCAGCGCTCGCGCTCGCCGCACGCCGGGCAGGGATCGACCTCGGGCGCGAGGGATGCGTCGGGGCTGCGTGCGAGCCGGCAGGAGCGGCACAGCTCGGCGACGCGCTCGGACGGCAGGCGGTCGCCGCAGCCCGGGCAGCGACCGGGCTCGAGGGGGCGGTCCGCCTTGGCCGCAGGCGCTGCGCCCCGCTGGCGTACTTCGGCGGCAACCGCGTTCACGTGCTGCCGTAGCTCAGCCTCGAGCGCGGGCGGGATCGCCGACCGCGGCCGGGCGCGGAGCTTGCCGCCGACCAGCTCGAGCGACACCCCGCACCGTGTCAGCTCTTCGACGACGGCGGCGGGCGTCATGCGCCGTCCTCCCCGCAGGTCAGCTCGAGCGCGTCATCGGTGCCGCCGGGACCGCATAGGTGGCCAGCCTCCCCATAGGCGGCCACACTCTGAGAGTGGCCATCTATGGCCGTTTGGCCACCTATGGGCGGGAGAGCCCAGACCCAGCGACCGCCCCGACCGTAGCCTCGGCGCGCGGCGCGCACGCGGAGCGATGTCCGGGCACGTCGCAGCGTGCGCTCGGAGATGCCGGCGCGCTCCGCGGCGCGTTGTACCTCCCCGGCATCCCTCTCGCCGTCGGCCAGCTCGGCCCGCAGGTAGTCGATCGCCTCGGAGAGCGCCGAGCGGTCGTCGTCCGACGGGGCCGCACGCGGGGCGAGCAGCCGCTCGGCGGTAACCTCCGGGCGCTCGTCGCCCCACAGCAGGGCTCCCTCGCGCAGCTCGTAAGCAATCGCGGGCGGCTGGCCTGGCACGTTCGCCTTGCCGCGCGCTACCACGCCGCGGGTCGAGTCGTCTGCGGCCTCCGGGTCGTGGCCGGCGAGGAGCACGCACCGCACGGCGGCCACGATGTCCACCGATCCCATGACACGCGACGTGACAGACGCGGACGACGACTTGTTGGTGTGGCAGATGACTAGGATCGCGGCGCCGGTGCGCTCTGCGAGCGCGGCGAGGGGTGCGAGCACCGCGCGGACCTCGTTGGCACGGTGCATGTCGACGCCGGCCCCGAGGTACGCTTGTAGGACGTCGATCACGACGAGCGCAGCCCGGTGGTCGGCGATGACGCCCTCGAGCACCGCGAGGTCGTCCGCATCGGCGAGTGCGAGCGGGCGGACGCCGAGGTCGTCGGTGACGCCGTCGAGCACATGGACGCGTGTGAGGTCTGCTCCCATCCGCTCGAGCCGCGGGCGGATCGTATCGGCGGCCGACTCCTCCGCTGAGAGCAGCACGACGTCAGCCGGTGCGCGCGCGACGTCGCCCGGCAGCGCGGCCCCGACCGAGACCGCGGCGGCGATCGCCTGCGCCAGTGTCGACTTGCCGACGCCGGGTTCGCCCGCGAGCAGCGCGAGCTTGCCGCGCGCGAGCCTGTACTGCCACAGCCACGCGAGATTCTCGGGGGCGACGTCGAGCATCCGGCGCACGACGGCGCGGCTCATCGGCGCCTGAGAGGTTGCGTGCTGGCGTGTCTCACCTTCCGATGCGCTCTCGCGCAGCACGTCGCCGAGCAGGTCGTCTATGAGGCTCATCGAGTCGACCTCCTCCGAGCGCGCTCGGCGGCGATCGCCTCGAGGCGCTCGACCGCCCAGCGCTCATCGTCGGGCGTGGCCGGCTGGTCGAGGATGGCCTCGGCGCGACGGGCCGCCCGCCATAGCCCCACGTCCCCGAGCGCCGGCAGGTCCAGGTGTGCGCGCTCGTCGTGCTCCTCGGCGGAGGCGTAGGGGTCGGGTGCACGTCGGGGGGTGCGGGGCGCGCAAGCGTCGCGGCGCGCACTGCGCCCGATGCTGCCCGCCACGCGCACGAAATCGCTCGCGGGTGACCGCTCGGCCGGCATCATGCGTCACCTCGGCCGGCAGCGATGTACGCCTCCGCGTCCTCCCGCAGCACGAGCGTGCGCCGTCCGAGCCGCGTCATGCGCAGCTTTCCGCGCTGCGCCTCGAGCCGCAGGAACGCGGCCGAGCAGCCGAGCGCGCGGGCGAGCTCCGGGACGCCGTAGGCCAGGCGCGGCAGGGCGCCGTCTGTCTCCGTGTGTGTCGTAGCCATCGATCGATCTCCTGTGCGCGTCGCGCCCGAGTGCGCGACGAGACCCAGGATCGCACCGGTTGCGCGCAGTCTCTTGATTGCGCTATATCTCGGCCGTGGCACGCCCTGGCCCCAAACCGCCACTCGACGGCGAAGCGCTGGAGTTCGCGCTCGACTGTGCGCGCCTCGCGAGCGCTGAGCCCGCGTCGGCGGCGAAGGGCGTGCCGTTCGACGACGTCCCGAACGACGAGCTACGGGAGCTCGCGGCGCGGTACTATCGGCGCACCGTCGATCCACGTGCCGACGAGCATTGGATGCACGCGGGTGTGATTCCCGCATCGTTGCTCGCACGGCTCGCCAGGCTGCAGGCGTTCCTGCACGCCAATGTCCTGCGCCGCATGGATCATCCCGGCGGGTTCGAGATCGATCCGAACGTCGCGGTCGCGCTCGTGCACGGCCTACTGCAAAGGAAGCTGCCGTGGGGATACCGCGCCGAGCGCGGAGCGCCTTGGAGCGTCGAGCGCATCGAGCACCCCGCGCAACTCAGGCCACGAAGGCCGACACGACGTGAGCGCGAACGACTCGAGGCAATGCATGCGCGTGGTGTGATCCTCGAGGTACCGGAGCAGATCTTGCCGCCGGCCCCCCCCGCGCCGCTACTCGGGCCACAGGCGCTGCGCTCGCGCCTCCCCGAGGTCGCGGTCCTGTGGCTGCTCACCACAGCGCGCTACTGGCCGTTTGCGGGGTGCGCACGGTGCAACACCGTGTTCGTGCCGAACAAGCGCGGACAGCGATACTGCTCGGACGATTGCCGGAGAGCTCACGACTACACGACGCGCATGCTCGCTCCGACGACGGAAGCCGAGCGCAGGCGCAAGGAAGCATCCGCGCGAGCGAGCAAGCATGCGCGGGCCAAGCGAGATGGAACATGGACGCGCGTACGCGCACCCGGCGCGGGCCGCCCGCGAAAGGAGAAGTGAGATGGCAAGACGAGTATTCAAGCGTGATGGAACGTGGTGGGTCGACTTCACGGACGCCGACGGGCGGCGGCGTCGCTTCAACACGAAGGTCACCGACAAGCGCGTCGCGACCGAGATCCTCAACGACAAGCTGACGAAGGTGGTGAAGCGCCAGCACCTCGGCGTGATCGACGACAGTGCCATCTCGTTCGTCGACTTCGCGGACGAATGGTGGAAGCGCGTCGCCCACACGCTGAAGCCGCGCACGCAGGAGCGGTGGAAGGGCATCGTTGAGAAGCACCTGAAGCCGGCGTTTCCCGGCTCGCTGCGCGCGATCAGCGTGTCGCAGGTCGAAGCGTACCGCGCCAAGCGCGACGTCGCCGGTGCGGCGCCCGCGACCATCAATCGCGAGGTCGACGTGCTGAAGCACATGACGTCGCGCGCGGTCGCATGGGAGTACATCGCCGCCGATCCGCTCGCCGGGCGGAAGACGCTGAGGGCGCTGAAGGAGCCGAAGGGGCGGGTCCGCTACCTGCTCCCGGAGGAGATCGAGCGTCTGCTCGCGGCATGCGATGCGGTGGGTGAGGGCGCCGAGCTCGCCGCGCCTTACCTGCGCACGTTCGCGCTCGTCGCGCTCAACACCGGCATGCGACGAAACGAGATACTCGGACTCGAGCGCCGGTCGATCGACTGGCCGCATCGCACGGCGACGCTCGAGGAGACGAAGAACGGCGAGCGCCGCGTGGTCCGCCTCAACCCGGTCGTGATCGAGGCCCTGCGCGCCCTGCCGCCGCGGCTCCACACCCCGCGCCTGTTCCCGTTCAAGGCGAACCAGGTGTCACAGGCGTTCATGCGCGCGGTGCGCCGCGCCGGCATCACGGACTTCCGCCTGCACGACTGCCGGCATACCTTCGCCAGCTACCAGGCGATGAGCGGCACGGTCGGGAGAGGGCTTCAGGATCTCCTCGGGCACAAGGACGGACGGATGACCGAGCGCTACACGCACATCGCCGATAAGTACTTGATGGACGCGGTTGACCGCGTCCAACTCGGCGCCGCGACGGCAGAACCAATGGCCCCGGTTGCCGGGGTAAGCTAGCCTCTGTCGGGGTTGTTGCGCTCCCAGACCGCACCGACCACCTGCAGTCGCTCGCTCATCGAGGCCCAAACGTCCTCGTTTGGCAGGCGAGGCTGGCGATCGAAGACCGGCAGGGTCGCTGGGTCGAAGGGCGGGTCTCGCAACTCTGCCGGGTCGGCTTCTCGCAGCGGGTCGACGATGTAGGCTGCGGTGAAGTCGGGTCCGTCGTAGCCGACGCCGAGTCGCACCACGTGCGCCACGGCACCGAAGAACAAGATGCAGCCGTCGACATGCGGCGGTCGCCCGTGAAGGGCGAGCACGTGATCGATCGGACCAAGCTCCAAACCGACTGGCCGACCTGCGTCGGCTACCCACCGAATCATATCCGTGGCTTCACCCGATCCATCCTTGATGAATTCCCTTACCGAGTCGCACGCGTCCGACAGGGCGACGTCCACGCGCAACGCGCCCAGAAGATTCATGGCCGCCTTCAGGGCGCCCCGGAAGTAGTCAATCCCTCCGAGCCGTATCTCGATCATGGTCTCGCCCTTGATGCGATCCGTGAAGCGTGCGCTACTCGAGAGGACTTGCTCAGGCGTTACACCGCGAACGAGGGGGTTTAGTTTGGCCGCCTCGTTCAGCGCCCATGGCAGCTGCTCCGCGATGGCTTCGGGCGCGACCATGAGCACGATCCGCGTTCCGGTCGGCGTCTTCTCCTCACGCACGATTGGGACCGCCAACGTGGGCCGGCCGCCGGGCGCCACATGGACGATCTCTCCTGCGTCAGTCGGACGGCGGCGTAGCGTCGGCCCGTACGCGTTGCGCCCACCTCGCGCGCCTCTCGTGCCGACCAGGTTCCGGATGGGCTGCAGGCCTCGCTCAAGAGCCGCATCGATGCCTCTTCCGAACGCATCTTGGCACTCGTCGCAGATGATCTGCGTGGATTCCCACCGCGCCCCGAGAAAGCTCTGCAGGATGTGCTCAGAGCGCGCCGTGGCGAATGGGGTCCGGTGGTAAATGCAGGTTGGCATCGGCGTGAATCAACCGCAGGTCTGGGCGCAGCACGCTGGCGACATCTCGATGCTGCACGCGGCCGACCAAGGCAATTTGGCACCTATTTGGCACCAGCGACTGCGGTGGGCGAGAAAACCGAGTGGTCCCAAGGGGAATCGAACCCCTGTTACCGACGTGAGAGGCCGGTGTCCTAACCGCTAGACGATGGGACCGTGAGCTGGGGAGGTAGGACTCGAACCTACAATCGCCTGATCCAGAGTCAGGTGGCTTACCAATTAGCCGACTCCCCAACCGGTGCGTCGAACGTAGCAATCGCGGAGGCGCCTGGCTAGGGGCCGCGACACCACGGGCGTCCACGCCGGCGGTCGACGCTCGCTACGAGGCGCTCCGTGCCGCGCCCCCGGCGCCGCCGATGCGCTCGAGCGCGGCGTGCAGCCGGCGCATCGAGCGGTCGCGGCCGAGCACGTCGAGCACCTCGAAGATGCCCGGGCTCACGGTGCCGCCGGTGAGGGCGACCCGTACCGGCTGGGCGAGGGCGCCGAGCGACTTGCCGCTGCCGGCGAGCACATCGTTGAACACGCGCTCGAGCGACGCCGGGTTCCACGCATCGAGGGCTTCGAGGCGTGCGACGAGGTCCTGCAGCATGGGCGCCGTCTCCGGGCGCAGGAACTTGCCGGCCGCCTTCTCCTCGATCGTGATCTCGTCGCTCAGGTAGAAGTGGGCGAAGTCCGTCAGCTCGCCGAGCGTCTTGGCACGCTCCTGCAGCGTCTTCGCCATCCTCGCGAGCCAGGCATCGTCGCCCGGGATGCGGATGCCGCGCGACTCCATAAAGGGTCGCAAGTCAGCCGCGAGCTCCTCGGGCGTGCGCGCCTTCAAGTACTGGAAGTTGAGCCAATCGAGCTTCTCGAGGTTAAAGACTCCTGCCGATTTGCCGACACTTTCCAGGGAGAAGGCGTGGATAAGCTCCTTGCGAGTGAACACCTCCTGGTCGCCGTGCGACCAGCCGAGGCGGGCGAGAAAGTTCACCAGCGCGTCGGGGTAGTATCCGAGCTCGCGGTACGAGGTCACCGCCGTCGCCGCATGGCGCTTCGACAGCCGCGCCCGGTCGACGCCGAGCACTTGGGGCAGATGCGCGAACTGCGGCACGTCGGCCGCGAGCGCGCGATAGAGGTGGATCTGCTTCGGAGTGCTCGGCAGCAGGTCGTCGCCACGGATGACGTGGCTGATCGCCATGTCGGCATCGTCGACGGTGACGACCAGGTTGTACGTCGGCCAGCCGTCGGAGCGCGCGATCACGAAGTCCTCGATCTCCGCGTTCTGGAAGACGACGCGCTCCTTGACGAGGTCCTCGATCACCACCTCGCCGTCCTGCGGCACCGCGAAGCGGATCGCCGCCGGGCGCCCGGGCACCGGACCGGGTCCGACGCCGGGCCGGCAGTGACGGTCGTAGGCGACGCTTCCGCCGCTCTCGCGCGCCGCCTTCCGCTTGGCGTCGAGCTCCTGCGGCGTACACGTGCAGCGGTAGGCGTGGCCGGCGGACTGCAGGCGCTCGATGGTCGAGCGGTAGAGCTCCATCCGCTGCGTCTGGAAGAACGGCCCCTCGTCCCAGTCGAGGCCGAGCCACTGCAGTGCACCGATGATCTCGTCGACCCATGCTTGGGTCGAGCGCTGACGGTCGGTATCCTCGATGCGGAGGACGAATCGCCCGCCGAAGTGGCGCGCGTAGAGGTAGTTGAACAGCGCGGTGCGCACGCCGCCGACGTGAAGCGCGCCGGTCGGGCTGGGCGCGAAGCGCGTGCGTACGGACGCCATGCGGCGCGGCTAGCAGAGCGATTCTGCGGTCGCCAATTCGATCGCGAGCACGGACGCGTCGCGGGCTAGGAGACGGATGTGAACGTCACGCACGACGCCGGCCCGACAGAGGGATCCATGGCGAGAAAGCGGATTCTGGTCGTCGAGGACAACGAGGACAACCGGCGGATCCTGCTCTACCGCCTGCGCAAGATCGGCGACTTCGACATCGTCGAGACGGCGAACGGTGCCGAGGCGGTCGCGGCCGTCGAGGCGCACCCACCCGACCTCATCTTCATGGACCTGAAGATGCCGGTGATGGACGGCTGGGAGGCGACCCGTCGCATCCGGGCGCTCGAGAGCGGGAAGGAGATCCCGATCATCGCTCTCACCGCGCAGGCGATGGCCGGCGACGAGCAGAAGGCGCTCGCCAACGGCTGCAACGACTACCTGGCAAAGCCCGTCGTCGACCCCTCGCTCGTGCGCGAGAAGATCGAGCGCCTGCTCGGCGTCACGACCAAGCACTGAGCAGCGCCGGGCGAGCGCCCGGCGAGCGTCTTTTCTGCAAGCTCCCTCCGCGCGCGACTGCAAGCACGCGACCCGCCATTCACTTGCCATGCCTCCTGAAAATGGAGTATGGCGCCGCCGTAACTCCTGATCAGCGGAAGTCGGCGGGCTCCTTGGCGGGTGACCCGCCGCCGAGGAGGGAAGCTGATGAAGGCGAGTATCGGGGGAAGGTTCGCTCTCGTCGTGTCGGCGGCGCTCGGCCTGTTCGCCGTCACGGCCACACCGTCGAGCGCAACCATCCAGTTGGGCGATCTGCTGCTGTTCGGCGACGTCTCGGCCCAGAACCTGTTCCGCATGCGGAAGCCCGGGGACTTCAACCTGGTGCAGCAGCGCAACACGCTCCGGCTCGGCGTCGACTACAAGTGGCTGCAGGAAGGGAAGTTCATCGACAAGTACGACGCGCCGGGCTTCATCCAGCAGTCGAGCCTGTACGTGCTGTACCGGGGCGTCTACGACAGCGTCTACGACCTCAAGCCGGGCGGCGCGTTCTACACCGTCACCGGCGCCCGCGACGGGTCGTTCAACGACATCCCGAGGTCCGCGCGCGACGCCGTGAAGTGGGAGAACACGCTGCGCGAGGCGTACATCGACGTCGACTTCGCCGACATCCCGCTGAGCCTGCGCCTCGGCCGCCAGCAGATCGTCTGGGGTGAGACGGACAACTTCCGTCTGCTCGACCGCGTCAACGCCCTCGACCTCACCTGGCACCTGCAGCAGGAGATCGAGATCGGCCGCGGCTGGGACCAGCTCCGCATCCCGTACTGGATGATCAAGTGGCTGTGGCGGCTCGACGACATCGGCCCGGTGTCGAACG
>JBFMAS010000701.1:27181-28604 GCA_040755575.1 Thermodesulfobacteriota bacterium | reverse complement strand
GCGCGCCGCGGCGACCGGGGGATCGGAGGTGCCGTCCCGTTCGCTCAAGAAGTCTCCTCGCGCGCGTCGTCGCGACGCGCGCCGCGACCCGTCACGCCTGCGCGGGTGAGTTCCGCTGCTTGGTCCTCCCGTTGTACGCGTTGAGGCGGTTGTAGAGCGTCTTCAGGCTGATCTCGAGAACGCGTGCCGCGCGCTCCTTGTTGCCGTTGCACGCCTCGAGGGTCGCGAAGATCAGGCGCTTCTCGGCCTCGCTGATCGAGATGCCGGGCTTGAGCTCGATCGCCGGGCCGAGGCCGACGGGCTCCGAGCTGGGCGTGGCGTCGGCGCTGAGCGCCGGCAGGCATTCCGTCGTGATCACCTGGTCGGCGAGGATGAACGCGCGGTCCATCACGTTCTTCAGCTCGCGCACGTTGCCCGGCCAGTGGTACGAGCGCAGGCGCTCGAGGGCCGCGCGTCCGAGGCGCTTGTCCGCCTTCTCCGCGCGGTTCATGTGCGATAGGAAGTACTCGGCCAGCAAGTCGATGTCGGCGCCGCGCTCGCGCAGCGGCGGCAGATGGATGGGGAAGACGCTGAGCCGGTAGAGGAGGTCTTGACGGAGCTTCGACTGGTTGACCGCCTCGGTGGGATCGCGGTTGGTCGCCGCGATCAAGCGGACGTCGACCGGCAGCTCGCGCTCGCCGCCGATGCGGACGATCTTGCCCATCTCGAGGACGCGCAGCAGCTTCACCTGCAGCTCGAGCGGCATCTCGGTGATCTCGTCGAGGAACAGGGTGCCGCCGTTGGCGCGCTCGAAGTACCCCTTGTGGATGCGGTCGGCGCCCGTGAAGCTGCCGCGCTCGTGGCCGAACAGCTCGCTCTCGATGAGCTGCGGCGTGACGGCGCCGCAGTTGAGCGCGACGAACGGCTGCTTGCGGCGCCGGCTCAGCTGATGGACGGTCTGTGCGACGAGCTCCTTGCCGGTGCCGCTCTCGCCCTGGATGAACACCGTCGCGTTGGTCGGCGCCACCCGGGCGATCATGTCGTACAGGCGCTGCATGGGCGGCGAGGAGCCGATGAGCGGCCCGAAGCGGCCCAGGCGCCGCAGCTCGGCGCGCAGGTCCTCGACCTGATCGTGGAGCTCGCGCCGGCGCGCGACGTTGGCGAGCACGGCGCGCAGCCTCTGCAGCTCGACCGGCTTGGTCAGGTAGTCGACGACGCCCTCGCGAAACGCGTCGACCGCGGAATCGACGGTCGCATGGCCCGTGATCAGGACGACATCGGTGAAGGGCATGGCCGCCAGCTCGGGGATGAGCTGCGAGCCGTCGCCGTCCGGCAGGCTCAGGTCGACCAGCGCGAGGTCCGGCATGCGCTCGCCGAGCAGCTGGCGGGCGCTCGCGAGGGTCGTCGCGGACTCCATCGTGAAGCCTTCCTGGCCGAGCACTTC
>JBFMAS010000701.1:0-27081 GCA_040755575.1 Thermodesulfobacteriota bacterium | reverse complement strand
GTGCTCGCGACGTGGACGGCGTACTCGGTCTACGGCTCGCGCGACCAGGACCGCTTCGAGCGTCGGGTCAGCGAGATCTCCGACGCCCTCGAGGCGCGGCTTGCGACCTACGTCGTCCTGCTCCATGCGGCGAGCGCGCTGATCCGACCCGACGGGGACGTCGACGAGCCGGCATTCCGTGCCTTCGTCGAGCGCATCGAGCTGCATGCGCGCTACCCCGGGTTGCGCGGCATCGGCTTCGTCGTGCGCGTGCCGGCGGCGCGGCGCGCCGCCTTCGAGCAGCGGGTGCGCAGCGGCGGCGCGGCGGTGACCATCCGCCCCGAGCGAGAGCGGCCCGAATACTTCCCGGTCGTCGCGCTCGAGCCGCACGACGACGTGAGCCACGCGACGATCGGCCTCGACATGGCGAGCGACGACAGGAGCCGCGCCGCGATGGAGCGCGCGCGCGACTCGGGGCTGCCGGCGGCGTCGGCCGCTCTACCGCTTCCGGCGGCGACCGGCGCGCCGGGTACGCTGGGCGTGCTGCTGTTCGTGCCCGTCTACCGCTCGCCGACCGCCCCGCCCGGCGTCGAGGCGAAGCGCTCGGACCTGGTGGGCTTCGTGTTCAGCAGCTTGAGCGTCGCGGACTTCATCACCGCCAGCGTGCCGCCCAACGAGCACGCGCAGGTCGCGTTCCGCGTGCTCGACGGGGCGCAGGGCGACGACGCACCGGAGATCTACGCCTCGGACCCGGCCGCGTCGGCGGAGGACGATACGCCGACCTTCGCTCGGACGAGCAAGCTCGACATGGCGGGGCAGGACTGGACGATCGGGTTCCGCACGCTGCCGCCGTTCGACGACTCGTCGCGCCTGCCGGTGGTAGCGTACGTGCTTGCCGGTGGCTGTCTGATCAGCATGCTGCTGTTCGTCGCAATGCGGACGCAGTCCCGTGCGCGTCACCAGGCGGAGCACAACGCGAGCGTGCTGCAGACGCTGCTCCTCGCCCGCCGCGAGAGCGAGGCGCGCCGCGCGGCGATCCTGGAATCGTCGATCGACGCCGTGATCGCGATGGACGAGTCGGGCCGCATCACCGAGTTCAACCGGGCGGCGGAGCAGACGTTCGGCTACTCGCGTCCCGAGGTGCTCGGTCGCGACCTGTTCGACACCATCATCCCGGCGTCCTACCGCGCCGAGCTGCGCGACGGCTTCGCGCGCTACCTCGAGACGGGCGAGGGCGCCTTCCTCGGCCAGCGCCTCGAGACCACGGCCCGCCGTCGCGACGGCAGCGACTTCGCGGCCGAGGTGACGGTCAGCGAGATCGGCCTGGATTCGGGCCGCGAGTTCACCGCGCACGTGCGCGACATCACCGAGCGGCGGGAGTACGAGGAGCGCCTGCGCGTCGAGCGGGAGACGGTCGAGACGCTGCACCGCGTGACGAGCTCGTTCGCCGCCAAGCTCGACCTGCAGTCGCTCGTGCAGGACGCGATCGACGCCGCCACGGTGGCCTCCGGCGCCGAGTGCGGTGCGTTCTTCTACAGCGGCCCGAACGACGACGCGCGCGGCGAGGAGCGGATCTTCGCCGTCGCCGGGGTCGACCGCGCGGTGTTCGACGAGCTCAGCCTGCCGCGCCCGACCGCGCTGCTCGGCGCGACGTTCTCGCGCCGTCTCGTGGTGCGTCTCGACGACGTCGCCGAGGACCCTCGTCAAGGCAAGAACGCGCCGCACTTCGGGCTGCCGATCGGCCACCCGTCCGTACGCAGCTACCTGGCGGTACCGGTCGTGACGGGCGGCGGCGCCATGCTCGGCTCGATCCTGCTCGGCCACTCCCGTCCGGGCTCCTTCACGGAGCGTCACGAGAGCGTGGTGCTCGCGATCGCCGCGCAGGCGGCGGTCGCGATCGACAAGGCGCTGCTCTACCGGGCCGCTCAGGAGGCGCGCAACGCGGCCGAGCTCGCCAACCGCGCCAAGGACGAGTTCCTCGCGACGCTGTCGCACGAGCTGCGCACGCCGCTCACGGCGATCCTCGGCTGGTGCCAGCTCCTGACGCGCGGCAAGCGCAGCGAGGCCGAGGTGGCGCGCGGTCTGGAGCGCATCGAGAGCAGCGCGCAGGCGCAGACCCGCCTGATCTCCGACCTGCTCGATGTGTCGCGCATCGTGTCGGGCAAGCTGCGCCTCGAGGTGCAGCCGCTCGACCTCGAGCCGATCGTCGAGGCGGCGATCGAATCCATCCGTCCGGCCGCCGAGGCGAAGATGCTCGACGTGCGGACGGTGATCGACCCGTCATCCCTCGTCGTCGCCGGGGATGCGAGCCGCCTCCAGCAGGTGTTCTGGAACCTGCTGTCGAACGCCGTCAAGTTCACGCCCAAGGGCGGGCGCATCGAGGTGCGCGTCGACCACCTCGACGGTCAGGCGGTGATCGACGTCCGGGACGACGGCTGCGGCATCCGCCCGGAGGACCTGGCCTGCGTCTTCGATCGCTTCCGCCAGGTCGACAGTAGCACCACGCGCCGCTCGGGCGGGCTGGGGCTCGGCCTCGCGATCGTGCGCCACCTCGTCGAGCTGCACGGCGGCGCGGTGAGCGCGCACAGCGAGGGCGAAGGCCGGGGCGCGACGTTCCGCGTCTCGCTTCCGCTGCTGGCGGTCCGGGCGAGCGCGGCCGTGAGCGCGGACGGCGCGCGCGCGGCCGCGGACGCGGGGCACGAGGCGCACGTGCCGCCGCTCGCCGGCCTCCGCGTCCTGGTGGTCGACGACGACGGCGAGACGCGTGAGCTCATCAAGGTGATCCTCGAGGAATTCGGCGCCGAGGTGTGCGCGGTGGCGTCGGTGACGCGCGCCCTCGACGCGCTCGCGCGGCTGCGTCCGGACGTGCTGGTGAGCGACATCGCGATGCCCGAGCGCGACGGCTACGACCTGATCCGTCACGTGCGCGGTCTGCGCGACGAGGAGGGCGGGAAGATTCCGGCGCTCGCGCTGACGGCGTTCGCGCGCAGCGAGGACTGTCGTCGGGCCCTGCTGGCGGGCTTCCAGATGCACGCCGCGAAGCCGGTCGAGCCCGACGAGCTCGTGTCGATGGTCGCCGCGCTCGCGCGCCGTCCGGGCGAGGCAGAGCAGCAATGGCCGTGACGCTCGATCCCGAGCGTCTGCCCCCGCCCGAGCCGATCGAGAGCGACGCGAGCCTGCGCCACGTGCGAGGCGCGCTGATCGCCCTCGGCGGCGCCGTCGTCCTCGCCCTCCTGTACTGGACCCGCGCCGTCGTGATCCCGATCGCCCTCGCGATCCTGCTGTCGTTCCTGCTGAGCCCGGTGGTGCGGGGGTTCGAGCGGCTGCGGCTCGGACGGATCGGCTCGGTCGCGCTGGTGGTGGTCCTCGCGTTCGGCCTGCTCGGCGGGATCGGGCTTCGGCGTCTTCACGTAGGTGACGTTGCTCGCCGACGAGCTGCCCGGCTATCGCTCGAACATCCGCGCCAAGGTCGCCGACCTGCAGGGCTTCACGAGCGGCGGCCTGATCGACAAGTTCAAGCACACCGTCGAGGACGTGATGGTGGCGATGGAGCGCGGCTCGACGCGCCAGCGGCGGCTGCAGGAGCCGCAGGGCGAGGCGCCCGTGCCGGTGGTGATGCAGGCGCCCTCGGTGCTGTGGCACATCCCCTCGCTGCTCGAGGGGCTGGCGAGCGCCGGCCTGGTCCTCGTGCTGGTGATCTTCACGCTGCTCGAGCGTCGCGAGCTGCGCGACCGTCTGATCCGTCTGATCGGCTACGGCCGGCTCGCGGTGACGACCCGCGCGCTGGACGAGGCGGCGGAGCGCATCAGCCGCTACCTGCTGGCGCAGTCGCTCATCAATGCGACCTACGGGGTGGCGGTCGGGCTCGGCCTGTGGGCGCTCGGCGTGCCGTACGCGCTGCTCTGGGGGTTCATGGCGACGCTGCTGCGCTTCATCCCCTACGTCGGGCCGTTCCTCGGCGCCGTTGCCCGCCACCGCCTGACGGTCCGGCGCTTTCTACCGCCTGCGTTGTAACAACTGCGCCGTCGTCGCTCGCGGGCCGCGACTTCGCTCGGACTGCGGGGCCGCCGGGCGAGGCACGCGTCTTGCGGTCTTCTCGCGCGGCGTCGGGGCCGGACCACGCCCGCGCTGCGGAGAAACGACGATGAAGCGCAAAGCGAGCAGGCTTCTCCAGCTCCGTCTCGTCGCGCCGCTGGCCTGCATCACTCTGCTGGCCGCGTGCACGGCCGCGCGCCGGCCGGTCGCGGAGATGGCGGAAGCGGAGCGGGCCGTGCGTCAAGCGCAGGCGAGCAGCCAGGCGTATCGCTACGCGCCGGTGGAGCTGCGCTCCGCCGAGGACAAGCTCGCGCTCGCGCGCGATGCGGCAGCCGACGGTGACTACGAAGACGCCCGCCGCCTCGCCGAGCTCGCGCGCGTCGAGGCGCAGCTCGCCGAGGCCCGGGCGGAGGCGCGGGTCGCCCGGCAAGACGCCGTCCTCCCGGCAGGCGAGGTCGAGGTGGTGCGCGAGGCGCCGCGCAGCGTGACGACGGTCCTCGAGGGGCCCGTCGAGAGCGACGTGGTGATCGAGCGCACGGCCGACCCCGCGGTCGTCGTGGTCCCGGAGTGACGGCCGGCGCAGGCCGCCGCATGATCGGCCGGCGTGCAACGCCGCCCGGGCGCGGCGCCTGCTGACGGCGAGACCGAGCCCGACGGGAGGAGATGTTCGACAGGCAGGAGGGTGCGCGCCGGCTGTCCGCTCGCAGCGGGATCCTGGCGCCGGGCCGCAACTGCTGGCGCGTCGAGCGCGCCACGCGGGTCGCGTTCCTGATCGACGCGGAGGCGTACTTCGCGGCCTTCGCCGACGCGGTGGAGCGCGCGCGGCGCTCGGTGTTGATCGTCGGCTGGGACTTCAACGGCGGCACGCAGCTCTGGCACGGTGGGCGCGGCTCGGAGCTGCCCGCGCAGCTCGCCTCGTTCCTGCGCAGCGTGCTCGAGCGGCGCAGGTCGCTGCACGTCAACGTCCTCGACTGGGACTTCCCGATGCTCTACGCGATGGAGCGGGAGCTGCTGCCGGCGTACCGGTTCGCGTGGCAGATGCCGCGGCGCTTCCACTTCCGCCTCGATCCCTGCTGCCCGATCGGTGCCGCGCATCATCAGAAGATCGTCGTGGTCGACGACCGCGTCGCGTTCGTGGGCGGCATGGACATCGCCGCCGGCCGCTGGGACACCCCGGAGCACCGTGCCGACGACCCGCGCCGCCGCGACGCCCGCGGCACGCCGTTTCCGCCGGTGCACGACGTGCAGATGCTGGTCGAGGGTCCGGTCGCGGCCGCCATCGGCGACCTCGTCCGGGAGCGCTGGCGCTGTGCGACGGGGCGCCGGCTGCCGCGTCCCGTGCGGGCACGGAGCGAGCCGTGGCCGCCGGGGATCGTGCCCGACGTCGTCGACGTGGGCGTGGCGATCTCGCGTACCGAGCCTGCCTACCAGGGCAGGCAGGAGGCTCGTGAGGTCGAGGCGCTGTGGCTCGACGCGATCGACGCGGCGCAGCGCTGGGTCTACGTCGAGAACCAGTACTTGACGGCCGCCGCGGTCGGCGAGGCGCTGATCCGGCGGCTGGACGAGCGGGACGGTCCGGAGGTCGTGATCGTCGGGCCGGGCAGGTGCTCGGGCTGGCTCGAGGAGACGACGATGGGCGTGCTGCGGGCGCGGCTGCTGCGCCGCATCCGCGAGCACGACCGGCACGGGCGCTTCCACTACTACCACCCGACGGTGCCCGGCCTCGGCGACGCGCGCCTCAACGTGCACGCGAAGCTGATGATCGTCGACGACGCCCTGGTGCGCATCGGCTCGGCGAACCTCAACAACCGCTCGATGGGCCTCGACACCGAGTGCGACCTGGCGATCGAGGACGAGGGCGACGGCCGCGTCGCCGGTGCGGCGCGCGGCCTCCTCGTCCGGCTGCTCGCCGAGCACCTCGGCGTCGCGCCCGAGCGCGTCGACGCCGAGCTGGCACGTACCGGCTCCCCGGCGGCGACCGTCGAGAAGCTGCGCGGCGGCGAGCGTACGCTGCTGCCGATCGAGGACGATGTCGCGCCCTGGCTCGACAGCCTCGTGCCGGCGGCGGCGGTGTTGGACCCCGAGCGTCCGATCCCGGCGGCCGAGCTGCAGGAGATGGTGGCGCCCCTCGAGCCCGTGCTGCCGCGGCGCTGGCCGCTGCTCGTCGCGGCCGCCCTGGTGCTCGCGATCGCGGCGACCTGGGCATGGACGCCGCTGCGCGAGTGGTTCGACCCGGGCGAGCTGGTGGGCTGGCTGACGCCGCTCGCGCGCAGCCCCTACGCCGTGCCGATCGTGGTCGCGCTGTTCGTGGTCGGCGGCCTGGTGCTCGTGCCGGTGACGCTGCTCATCGTCGCGACGACGGCCGCGTTCGGCGCGCCGCTCGGGGCGCTCTACGCGCTGCTCGGCTCGCTGGTCAGCGCGGCCACGGGCTACGGCCTCGGTGCGCTCCTCGGGCGGGAGCGGGTCCGCAGCCTGTTCGGACACCGCCTGGCGAAGATCGGCAACCGCCTGTCGCGCCACGGCGTGCTCGTGATGACGGTCGTCCGCGTCCTGCCGCTGGCGCCGTTCGCGGTCGTCAACCTCGCCGCCGGTGCGGCGCAGATCCGTGTCAGGGACTTCCTCGTCGGCACGGCGCTCGGGATGCTGCCCGGCGTGATCGGTGCGGCGGTGTTCTCGGAGCAGCTCCTGCGCACCGTACGTCGGCCGGGGCCCGGCAACGTCCTGCTGCTCGCACTCGTCGTCGTGGTGCTGATCGTCTGCGGACGCTGGCTCGAGCGGCGCGTGATGGGGACGCCGCAGGACGAGCGCGCTCGGCGGAGCGCGCGCCATCGCTCGTCGTGGCTCGGGCGCCTCAGAACGTCTGTCCGAATTCCAGGTACACCAGCCCCGTCTCCTCGTCGCTGAAGCCGACGTCGATGCGCGCGACCAGCGCGTCGGCCAGCGCGATGCGCAGCCCGCCGCCGTAGTCGTACTGGAAGTCGTCGATGATGCGGGAGAGGATGTCCTCGTCGATGCTGAACTCGTCGCGCAGCTCCTCGTCCGAGATGAAGACGCGGCCGCTGTCGCCGAACACCACGCCGTCGATGTCGACGCGCCACAGGTCGAAGAAGTCGAAGTCGACGATCGGGAAGCGGATCTCGGTATTGATGAGGACGCGCGACGTGCCGAGGAAGCGGTTCGGGAAGAAGCCGCGCAGCGTGTCGTCGCCGCCGAGCTCGGAGAGCTCCCAGAACGGCGTCTGCTCGTCGGGCGAGACGATGTACTCGCCGTTGACGCGCGCGGCGAAGGTGAGCGCGCCGTCGAAGAACGTGCGCAGGTAGCCGAGGTCGACGATGAACTGCGAGTACTCGAAGTCGCTGCCGAGCGCGGGGTTCGCGTGCAGCGCCTTCAGGATGACGCGCCAGCCGCGCGTCGGCCGCAGCAGGTCGTCGCGGTTGTTCCACACGAGCGAGAGGCTGAACGGCACGACGGTCCCGCCGTCGATGCCCGGCAGATCGGGAAAGCGCTCGCGCGTGAACGGGATGTCGCCGTCGCGATCGCCGTCGGTGATCACCACGTTGCGGACGGCGGCCTGCGCGTTCAGCGCCAGACGCTCGTAGAGCCGCCAGCCGACCGTGACGCTGCCGCCGATGTCCTGGATGCCCTGCGTCGAGGCCGGGTCCGGCCCCTGGTCGTTGTTGCCGAGGCCGAAGAACTCCTGCTGCGGGTCGTAGGCGTAGTACACGCGCGTCAGCAGGAGCACGCGGTTGTCGACCAGGAACGGCGAGCCGAGCTGCACCTCGGCCGCCTGCTGGCCCTCGATCGCGTAGATGCCGTCGACGTCGAGCGTCGCGCCGCTGCCGAGCAGGTTGCGGTTGGTGAACTTGAGGCCGCCCAGGACGCCGGTGTCGGGACCGAAGCCGATCTGCGGCAGGATCGCCCAGCGTCGCCGCTCGGCGGTCTCCTCGAGCTCGGCGTCCCCGGGGGGCGCCGTCACGAGCATCTGCGAGATCGACTCGTCCGATTCCAGGCGGTCGATCGCGCCGGCCGGTACGGCCCCGCAGAGAAGCAGCGTGATCGACGCGATGGCGAGAGCACGGTGCGCCGCCGACGGAGCCGTGTTCGTGCGCCGTCCACGACGCGCCCGCACGTCAGCAGCCTTCGATCGCCATCCACACCAGGATGACCGCTCCCGGTACGCCCAGCAGCCATGCGACGAGGTAGCGCATCGAGCCGATTCCCTTCGCGGCCGTCGTGCACCTTCCATGCCAGCGCGGCGGGACGGGCTCACGGGATGCTGCACCGGCGGGGGCGGGTCGTGATGGCAGAAACTACAGGCACCGGCGGACCGTTTTGCCGGCGCGGTCGTCGCCGATGTCAAGCATAAAAGCCGAGCGTCGCGCCCGCGCGCCGCCATGCCGGATCCAAAAGACCGCCTTATCGGACGCATCGAAGCGGCTTGACTTCGGCGCGCGCGGCATGTGATAGGGCGACCGCTTTAAACGCACGCTCCAAGGGCTCGGCAACAGCAGACTGACGCCCGCCGGCACGGAGCCGTCGGGTCGTGGAGGTCCCATGATCGGTCGTCGCTTCCTCCTCCTCGGGCCCGCGATGGTCGCCGTCCCGATGACCGTCCTGGTCGCGCGCGCCGAGCCCGTGCACACCTCGCCGGTCCAGGTCTCCAGCGACGGCGCGTCGGTCTGGGTCGTCAACCCGGACTCCGACTCGGTCGCGCGGATCGATGCGGCGAGCAACACGCTCGCCGGCGAGTTCGCCGCCGGCGACAACCCGCGCACGCTCGCGCTCGGCGGCGGGGGCGTCTACGTCGCCAACCAGGGATCCCAGGACCTCACGCCCAAGCCCGACCCGGACACGGTGATGCGTCTCGACGCGGCGAGCGGCGCCGTGCAGGCGACGTTCACGCTGCCGTTCGGCTGCGCGCCGTACGGCGTCCTCTACGACGACGTCGCCTCGCGCGTCTACGTGACCTGCGAGCGCCGCGCCGAGCTCGTCGTGCTCGACGCGGGGCTCACCGGCGTGGTCGCGACCATCGCGCTCGACTGGCCCGATCCGCGCGGCATGGCGCTCAGCTCCGACCGCTCGCGCCTCTACGTGCTGCACTTCCTCACGCGCTTTCCGAACAACGACGCGCACGTGACCGAGATCGACACGCTCGCGAGCCCGCCTGCAATCACGCGCGTCCTCGCGATCCCGCCCGACACGTCGACCTGCGAGACGATCAACTCGGGGAAGGGCGTCTACAACGTCCTGAGCGGCATTCATCTGATGCCCGACGACGCACCGGCGAACGTCGCCGGTCAGCTCTGGGTCGGAGCCGTCCTGCAGAACAACCTGACGAAGGGCCTGTTCGTCAACGACGAGCGCTTCGGCGGTCGCGCCGACCCGCTGCTGTGCGACGGCGGCCCGCGTCAGGGACGCCGCTGCTCCGACGACGCCGACTGCAAGCCCGGCGGAAGCTGCGTCGCCGGCTTCGCCGCGATCGCGCGCAACCTCTACAAGGCGAGCTTCCACGACATCACGCGCTTCGCGATCGCCAAGATCGACCTTGCGACCGGTGAGGTGGTCGGCAAGGTCGACGTCGACGAGGCGAACCAGGGCACCGACATCGTGTTCGGCCAGGGCGGCCAGGCCGCCTTCGTCGTCGACCAGTTCTTCAACAGCCTGCACGTCTTCAACACCGCGCGCGGCCAGGACGGCGACCCGACCACGGTGTTCGCGAGCCCGTCGCGCTTCGGCCCCGGCGGGGTGAACTCCGGCAACGACTGCCAGGGCGGGTCGTTCCTCACCTCGTCCGAGCTGCCGTTCATCCTGCCGCCACAGGTGCAACTGACGCCGATCGCCGCCGATCCGTTGCTGGTCGCGGGCGGCGTCGCCAACACCGGCAACGAGTACGACGTCACCACCGGGCAGATGCGTCCGGTGCCCGACGCCGTCGGCACGACGCCGCACGGCATCGCGATCCATCCCGACGACAGCCGCGTCTACGTCGCGAACTTCCTGTCGCGCAACGTGACGGTGGTGAAGACCGACGAGTTCTTCTGCGCGAACGGCGACTCGTGCCAGAGCCGCCTCGACTGCGCGAGCTGCGCGCCGCGCGTCATCGCCGTCGTACCGTCGATCCAGAATCCCGACCCGCTGCCGCCGCAGCTCCTCGACGGCAAGATCCTGTTCCACACCGCGGCGCGCGACGCGAGCGTGCCGAACGGCATCGGGCTCGCGAACGCAGCGCCGCGCTTCAACTTCGACGACCCGAACGTTCTCGAGCCGGTCGGCGCCGTGGTCAGCACGTCGCACGACGCGTCCTACGTCGCCTGCATCAGCTGCCACCCCGAGGGCGGCCTCGACGGGCGGAGCTGGGACTTCTCGCAGTTCGGCGCATCGATCCGCAACACGATGGACCTGCGCGGCCGCGCGAGCCTGGCGCCCGGCGAGTGCACCGACCCGCCGGGTCTCTCCTGCACGACCGACTCGGAGTGCGCGAACAACGGGGTCGGCACGTGCAGCAACGACCCGTCGGTGGTGTGCGAGCTCGACATCCAGTGCGGCAGCTGCGCCGCCGACAGCCCGACGCCGGGGATCACCTGCATCGCCGACCGCGACTGCGGCGGCGTGTGCTCGAACGACTCCGGCATCGCCTGCTCCAGCAACGGCGACTGCGGCGGCTTCTGCCGCGAGGACGGCACGACGCCGTGCCAGACGGACGACGACTGCGACTTCGGCTGCGCGGTCGCCAACACGTGCGACTTCTTCTCCTGCGAGACGCAGGCGTGCGACGTCGCCAAGTGCGTGCCCGCCGATCCGTCGCAGGTGCCGCGCAACGTGGGCGCGTCGTCGAGGTTCCTCAACCCGATGGTCACCGTGCACTGGAACGGCGACCGCGACGAGGTCGAGGACTTCGAGTTCACCTACCGCTCGCTGCTCGGCGCCGGCGACTGCGACGGCGTCGAGGACCTGCCCGACAAGTGCATCGGCGCGCTCGTCATGCGCTCGAACGTCGCCAAGCCGCAGGAGGTGTCGCCCGACCTCGGCGCGTCGAACCGCGGCTTGAGCCCCCGCCTCGACCACATGGCGGACTACGTCTACAGCCTGACGGGCTTCGTACGAAACCCGAACCTCGACGGCGGCCCGTCGGCGGACGCCGTCGCCGGCGGCAAGATCTTCTTCTCGTCGGCCGCGCGCTGCGCCGAGTGCCACAACGGGCCGAGCGCCGCGAACCAGCACTTCTCCGACAAGCGGCCCGATCCGACCTACCCGCTCGGCGTGCAGGGCAGGCCGGAGAGCCCGAACCCGTACCTCAGGCACAACGTCGGCACGTTCAACGCGTTCGACCTGGTCGACCCGCTCGAGGTCGCGACCGACATCGGCCAGTTCCAGAACGGCGTCCTGCCGATCCCGGGCAGCCGCGGCGAGCTGCTCGACTACGTGACGCCGACGCTGGTCGACGTGTGGAACGGCGCGCCGTACAACCACGACGGCTCGTTCCCGACGCTGCTGCACGGGGTGATGCCCTGCAACTCGACGCTCGACGACTGCGACGCGTTCAACGCCGGCAAGAACATCAACGACCAGCACGGCACGACGTCGAACCTGACGCCGCGCCAGCTCCGCCAGCTCGCGGCGTTCCTGCGCGCGCCGCACAACGCGACGCCGGGCACGGTGCGCCAGGCGATCCCGTTCACGAGGCTGGTCAGCGCGAGCGTCAAGTTCGGCATCAATCCCGCGCTCGACGACGACAAGCTCGACGTGAAGGCGCGCTTCCAGCTGCCGCCGTCGGTGCCCTTCGACCTCACCGGCATCGCCGCGCAGCCGATCACGGTCTCGCTCGCCGACGTCGACGAGCCGATCTTCGAGCGCACGGTGCCGGGCGGCAGCGCGAGCGTCAACGCGAGCGGCACGACGCTCAAGTTCAACGACCCGAAGGGCGTGACGGCCTCCGGCCTCACGCGCGTGCAGCTCCGCCTGCGCAACGCGGCGACGCGCGAGTACGAGCTGACGGTGAAGGGCAAGGGCCTCGATCTGGCGCTGCTCGACAAGAACCACATCACGGTCGGGCTCGAGACGGACGCCGCGGCGTTCGTCAAGACGCGCACCTTCAAGCAGGCGACGGCGAGCCGCCGCAGCATCAAGGTCACCGAGCGCTAGGCGCAGGGCCGCAAGGGAGACGCCGATGAACACGCCGATCGCCCGCATCCTATCGCCGGCAGCGCTGCTCGCGGTGCTGACGTCGCCGATCACCGCCGCTGCGCTCACCCCGGCGCCCGATCTGCCGCCCGGCACGTTCCACGAGCTGCGCATCACGTCGCTCACCGCGCTCACGGTCGCGCAGCAGATCACGCAGGCGTCGATCTGCGCCAACCCGGGCACCTGCCTGCACGACGAGATCCGCGTCGGGGTGGTGATCGACTTCGACAGCGGCTTGATCGTGATCGACGCCCGGGCGCCCGAGGACGAGAACGGCACGCCGGTGCTGCCGCATCAGCCGGGCGGCATCCTGTTCAACACCCTGTCCGGCCCGGTCGAGCTGACCTTCGGCGAGCCGTGCATCAACCCGGACGGCTGCCCGTTCGGCGACCCGGTGTACTTCGGGACGATCGACCAGGGCGGCAACGTCAGCTTCGAGAGCATCGGGCTCAACTTCGAGCTGTTCGGCGTGTCGCCGATCTCGCGCTTCCGCGGTCCGATGGGCACGGGGCCGTCGACCGATCCGGCCGACCCGAACGTGATCGCGCAGGGCGCGCCGCTCGACTTCGCGACCGGCGCGATCGATCTCGCCGGCATCGACTTCATCCCCGCACCGATCGTCGGCACGACGCTGCAGCTCAACCACATCCGCGGCACGATCGAGCCAGTGCCGATCCCGCCGGTCGAGTCGAAGGACCTGCTCGTCTGCCAGAACGCGGTCCAGAAGGCCGGCGCGACGCTCGTACGCACCAAGCAGTCGACGCTGCAGAGCTGCGTCGGCGCGCTGCTCGAGTGCGAGGTCGAGCCCGAGACCGGCGTCCCCGCGAAGCCCGACTGCGTCGCCAAGGCGAAAGACGTCTGCGACCGCATGGTGGTGCGCGCCATCCGCGCGGAGCAGGCGCTGTCGCGGCAGATCGTCCGCGGCTGCAAGAACGTCGGCCCCGCGAACATGGTCGCGATCGAGGGCGGGCTCGGGTTGAGCCTCGTCAAGCCGCAGTGCGACGCGCTCGGTATCTCGACGTCGACGCGCGAGGACATCGCGCTGTGCATGGGCCGCGCGCTCTCCTGCTCGGTCGAGGAGATCGTCGGGCGTCTCGAGCCGCGCGCCTTCGAGGTGCTGGCGACGAACGGCTACACGTCGCTCGTGCAGCCGGCGGGCTGCGTACCGGAGCTGCCGGCGGGCGATGCGAGCGGCCAGGACGCGACCGACGTGCTGCGCTGCCAGACGGCGTTCGACCGGCAGGGCGCGAAGTACGCCAAGACCAAGCAGCTCGAGCTCCAGGCCTGCATGCAGGCGAACGTCGCCTGCCACCTGGAGTTCGAGCTCGACACCCCGGGGTCGCTCGACCCCGAGTGCGTCGCGAAGGCGGGGAACCGCTGCGCGCAGGCGCTCACCAAGATCGCCGCGGCGCGTACCAAGCACCTGCAGGCGGTACAGCGCGCGTGCACGCCGCTCGACGTCGCGAGCATCCCCGGCCTGCGCCAGGGGCTCGGCTTCGCGGGCCTGGACGGCCTGTGCGCCGACCTCGACCCGCCGGTGACGCTCGCCACCCTCGACGACGTGATCGCGTGCACCCGGCGCAGCATCGACTGCTCGATCGAGGGCATCGCGCGCTCGATGGTGCCGCGCGGCCACGAGGTGCTGCACCACCACGGCCTGAGCGAGGTGACCGACGCGAACGCCTGCCTGCACCCCGAGTGCGGCGACGGCGTGCTCGACCCGGACGAGGCCTGCGACCCGCTGTTCGATCCGCAGCAGAGCTGCAATCCCGACTGCACGCTGGTCGTGTGCGGCGACGGCCTGCAGCAGGGCGCGGAGGAGTGCGACGACGGCAACATGCAGCCGAACGACGGCTGCTCGCCGAGCTGCACCGAGGAGCCCTTCGCGTGCGGCAACGGGCTCGTCGAGCACTTCGCGGGCGAGGTGTGCGATGACGGCGACACGGCGGCCGGCGACGGCTGCAACGCGAGCTGCCAGTCGAACGAGACCTGCGGCAACGGCGTCGTCGACTCGATCCGCGGCGAGGTCTGCGACGACGGCGGCACGGAGTTCGTCGCGTCCCTCGACCAGGCGCAGGAGGTCCCGGCGCCGACGCCGACCGGCGCGACCGGCAGCGCGACGCTGACGCTCAACCCCGACGACACGCTGAGCTACAGCGTGACGACCACCGGGCTCGTCGGCGGCACGGCGGCGCACATCCACCTGGGCGCCGTCGGGGTGCCGGGCGGGATCGTCTTCACGCTCGCCGGTGGACCGACCGCGTGGGCCGGCACCACGCCGGCCCTGACCGAGGAGCAGAAGGCCCAGCTCGCGGCCGGTCTGTACTACGTGAACGTCCACACCATCGCGAACGCGACGGGCGAGATCCGCGGCCAGATCGGCTTCGCGCAGACGGCGGACGGCGACGGCTGCAGCGCCGACTGCCGCTCGAACGAGACCTGCGGCAACGGCGTGATCGACGCGGTGAGCGGGGAGGTCTGCGACGACGGCAACATCCTGTCCGGCGACGGCTGCGACTCGAGCTGCGCGCTCGAAGCCTGCTCCTTCGCGAGCGGCCCGGCGCTCGGCACGCGGACCTTCAGCATCGAGACCGCGGGCAGCGCGCTGCTCAACTCGATCCTCGGCACGGGCGTCGTGCTCGGCACGGTGACGGCGGACCAGCCGATGTCGCTCACCGCCGGGACGACCGACGCGACCGGCACGGCGACCGTGACGCTCGACGACGACGTCACCGTCACCATCTCGATCGCGCTCGGCAACCAGGTGCAGTGCCTCAGGTTCCTCGCCGGGTCGACGGGCAGCCTGCACTGCTGCGGCGGCCACGCGGTCGGCATGAGCAACACGCGCGACAGCAACACGGGCGGCACGCCGGCGAGCGGCGGTCAGGCGAACGGTCCGGCAATCCAGCTCGGCGGCGTCGGGATGGGCGGCATCGGCGACCTGCTGATGGCGTTCAGCGTCCGTCAGTCGGGCGGACCGCTCGGCTTCGACTGCGCGACCGCGACCTACGGCGCGCCGCAGACGCAGCTCTGGACCACCGGGACCGCGACCGCGCGCATCCTGCGGCCGCTGCAGGGCGGGCCGCTGTTCGAATTCGCCCTGACGGGCGAGCCGTTCGACTGCTCGGCGTGGACCACCGAGAACGGCGCGGGCAAGCTGCTCAGCGCCGACACCGCGCTCAACGCGACGCCGGGGATCGACGCCGGCAACCTGCGGCGGCTCGACGACTAGGGACGACCAGGATGGACGGCCCCGGGGAGGACGCGAGGCAATGAAGACGGAATCGATCCTGAGCGCGCTGCTCGCGCTCGCCTGTGCCGCGCTGCTGCCCGCGCCGGCGCACGCGCAGCAGGTGTTCGACAACCTCAAGTGCTACAAGATCAAGGATCCGCAGAAGCCCAAGCAGTACACGGCCGATCTCGTGCCGAAGCTGACGCACGACTTCCAGACCGAGCTCGGCGACCGCATCATCGGCGGCTTCCTGAAGAAGGGCTGTCGCATCAAGGTGCCGGCCAAGTTCTTCTGCATCGACGTCGACGTGGAGAACGCGCACGACGTGCTGCCGCCGTACACGCCGGCCCAGTGGACGGTCGACGGCCCCGAGTCCGGCGAGCGCCTCTGCTACAAGCTGATCTGCCCGCCGGTGCCGTCGCAGGAGCTTCCGGTGATCGACGCGTTCGGCAACCGCGTCATCCAGCTGCGCGGGCGCACCGACTACTTCTGCACGCCGGTCGTGCGCCAGAACCCCGCCGACGCACCCTGCGACATGGCGGGCAACGGGCAGTGCGGCGGCGTGTGTCCTGCAGGTCAGGTGTGTCTCGCGACGTCGCCGTCGGGCTGCGGCTGCGTGCAGCAGAGCGAGGCATGCGCGGTGTCGCAGACGTGCGGCGACGGCTTCTGCGGCGGGGTCTGGGAGACGTGCGTGACTCTGCCCGGCGGCGGCTGCGGCTGCGCGCACCCGCCGGGGTGACCCGGCCGCGCCCGCGTCCGGCCGCCGAGCGGGGCCCAGGCTTGCTATGCGCTCGTCGCCGCGGCGGCCGCGGGCTCGGCGCCGGCGGTGCGCGGGCCGAACACGAACGCCGGCCGCGTGCGCAGCACGAGCACCGGCATCACCGACAGCGCGGCGATGCAGGACATCGCCATCGCCGCCGGCATCAGCGTGCCGAACAGCCGCAGGCCGAAGAAGTCGGAGCCCAGCCCCATCGCCGCGAAGCCGGCCGCGATGCTCGCCGCGACGAACACCACCGCGCGTCCCGAGGTCTGCATCGCGGCGTGCAGCGCCGCCGCGTCGTCGTCGCCGGCGCGCGCGTGCTCCTCGCGCAGGCGATAGAGGAAGTAGATCGCGTAATCGGCGCCGATGCCCGCGGCCATCGCCATCATCGTCGCCGAGCCCATGTCGAGCCGGATGCCGGTCCAGCCGAGCAGCCCGAACAGCAGCAGGACGCTCAGCGCGATCGGCGTGATCACGTAGAGGCCCGACAGCGGCGAGCGCAACACGATCGACGAGACGGCGTAGATCGCGAGCAGCACGACCAGCATGTTGATCACCTTGCTGTGCGTGGTGTGCTCGTTGACGGCGAGCACGGTCGGCCCGGCCCCGCCCGCGATCAGCACGCGCTCGCCCTCGGGCGGCGGGTTCGCCTCGAGCCACTCCTGCGCGCGGCGCACGAGCGGCCCGACGCGCGCCGAGTCGTCGTCGCGCAGGTAGGCGATCAGCAGCGACTTCGTGTAGCCGCGGTCGATGAAGCGCTCGAACGCCGGCGAGTCGCCGAGGAAGATGAGCTGCGAGACCAGCTCCTGGTCGTCGGGCAGGGAGTAGGGGACCGCCGCCTCCGGGTTGAAGGTCCTGTGCAGCATCTTGACCAGGTCGACCAGCGAGGCGGTCCGCCACACGAGCGGGTCCTTCTCGAGCTCGGTGCGGAGCGCGTCCATGTGCTTCAGCACGGCGATGCTCTTGACGCTGTCGGGAGGTCCCTCGTAGAGCACGGTCATCGTCACCGTGGCGGGGAAGTGACGCTCGATCTCCGCGAGGTGTACGCGCGGCAGGCTGCCGCGCGCCATGTACTCGCGCGTCGGGCCGTAGGTGCGGATCTGCAGCGCGCCGATCGCCGTGAGCACGAGCGCGACCGCCGTCGCGATCAGCACGCCGCGCCCGCGCTGCTGCAGGATGGCACGCTCGAGGGCGGCGAGCAGGCGCGCCGTCACGCCGCCCTTGGCGACCCGCACGCGCGGCGCGGGCAGGATCGTGCGCAGCGCCGGGATGAAGGTCATCTCGAGGAGCACCGCGCTCGTGATCCCGTACGCGCACGCCAGGCCGAAGCCGATGATCGCCGGGATGCCGGTCAGGGCGAGGGACGCGAAGCCGAGCGCGGCGACGCCGCCGGCCGCGATCATCACCGGACCCATCGCGACGGTCGACGCGACCACCGCCGCCCGGTTGTCGCCGAGGCGCGCGACCTCCTCGGTGTAGCGCTTCAGCATCTGCGCCGAGTGTCCCGCGGCGATCGCGATCAGCAGGACGGGCGTCGCGACGTTCCAGGTGTCGATGACGATCCCGCTGTGTCCCATGAGGCCGAGGCCCCAGACCGTGCTGAGCGCGGCGGTGAGCATCGGGATCAGCATGCCCTGCAGGTTGCGGAACGAGATCAGCAGCATCACCGCGATGACCAGGAAGGTGAGCGGGATCCGCCGTCCCATCTCCGCGGACTGCTCGATGTCGGACAGCGCGAGCATCGGCTCGCCGGCGAAGAAGAAGTCGACCGGCCGCTCCCGCAGCTCCTCGGCCAGGCCCAGCGCGAGCCGCGCCATCTCGACGTTCTCGATGTCCCCCCAGAAGTCGAGCACCAGCACGGCGCCGCGCTGGTCGGGCGTCACCACCATGCCGTCGAGCTGCGGGTCGGACTCGACCTTGGCCCGCAGCGCCGCGATCTCCTCGGGCGTGGTCGGCGGATCGCGCATCACGAGCTCGACCTGCAGCGTCCCGCCGACGTCCTCGACCGAGCGAACGTTCGGCGAGGCCAGGCTGACCACGTTCTGGGCGATCACGTCCTCCATGCGCAGCGCGAGCAGCGTCGCGTCGCGCACGGTCTCGAGGATCTCCGTGCGCCAGACGTCGCCGCCGTCGCGCGGCACCAGGAGCGCGATGACCGTGTGGCGGCCGCCGAACTGCTTGCGGATCGTCTTGTCGATCTCGACGAACGGGTGGCCCTTCGGCAGGCTCGACTCGACGTCGAACTCGGTGCGCAGCTTGCCGAGCCCGAGGCCGATCCAGACGGTCAGCAGAGCGATCGCGCCGAGCACGAGCCAGGCGCGGCGGACGAGGAAGCGGGCGTAGGTTTCCAACGACGTTTCCTTGGCCTCAGCCGGCTCGCGCCGTGTCGGGCGCGCCGGCGAGGAACAGCGAGGCGAGCTGCAGCAGGTCGTGGCGGCGGCTCGCGATCGGCCCGGACCAGCTCACGAGCGCGCCGAACAGGCTCGTCAAGAACAGATCGGTCGCCTGCACGGGCTCGAGCCCGGGGCGCAGCTCGCGCTCCTTCGCCTGCGTGAAGCGGCGTCCGACCTCGTTGAGCAAGGGGAAGGGCTGCGCGCTGAGGTCGAGCCCCGCGGGGGGGCGGATGTAGACGCTCAGCATGTCGCGCATCAGGTCGGGCGAGAGAAAGCTCGCCTCCTGGGCGATCAGCGCGTCGACCAGCTCGGTGAGGAAGTCGCGCAGCGTCGTGCGCGACCGGGTGCGCTCGACGATCTCGACCTCCGTCCGCCACTGCAGGTCGAGCAGCACCGCCTCCTTGCACGGGAAGTGGAAGTAGAACGCGGCGCGCGAGGTGCCGGCCCGGCTCGCGATGCGGCCGACGCTCGCGTGCTCGAAGCCGGCGTCGCGGAACTCGTCGAGCGCCGCCCGGTAGAGGCGCTCGCGCGTGCGGTCGCCCTTGCGCGGGCGGGCGAGCTGCTGCGGCGTCCAGGCCTGCATCCGAGCACCCGTCTAGCCGCGGGGCTGACATGTGTCAAGGATTCCTGACAGCTGTCAGATCTCGCCCGAAGCCGTTGACCCGCCGCCGCCCCCCTGCATATCTCGACCGCGCGGTGCCGCGGCTCGAGGGAGAGATGGTCCTGGTGACGGGCTCGACATCCGGGATCGGCAAGCACACCGCGATCCTGTGCGCGCGCGAGGGCGCGCGGGTCGCCGTGCACGGCCGCGACGTCGCGCGCGGCGAGGCGGTGGTCGCGACGATCCGCGAGGCGGGCGGCGCGGCGATCTTCGTCCCGGCCGACCTGGCCGACGAAGGAGCGTGCGCGCGGCTCGTCGACGCGGTCGCGGAGCGTCTCGGCGGCCTCACCGTGCTGGTCAACAACGCCGTCGCCGGCAGCGGCGGGCGCAGCCCGGTCGGCGCGCTCGACACCGCCGTCTGGGAGCGCGTCCTGCGCGTCAACCTGACCAGCGTCGCGTGGCTGTGCCGCGCCGCCGTGCCGCACATGCTGCGCGCCGGGCACGGCTCGATCGTCAACGTGTCCTCGCGCCAGGCGGAGCGCGCGAGCCCGGGCCTCGCGTCCTACGCGGCGAGCAAGGGCGGGCTCAACGCGCTCACGCGCTCGATCGCCGTCGACTACGGCCGCCAGGGCATCCGCTGCAACGCGCTGTCCGTGGGCTACGTCGAGAGCGAGCGGCGCGACGCCGGCATGACGCCGGAGCGCCGCGCCGAGCTCGAGGCGATGCACCTGACGCGGCTCGGGCGCCCGGACGACGTCGCCTGGGCGGTCGTCTACCTCGCGAGCCGCGAGAGCGAGTTCGTCACCGGCGCTCTGCTGCCGGTCGACGGCGGCGGCACCATCGCGCGCGGGCGCGTGCTCGGGTGAGAGGGATGCGAGAGTCGGACATCCGCGCGCGCAGCGCGCGGCCGGGCGCAGCGAGCGCGGGAGTGGGGCCCCGCGCGGCTTTGCCGAGTGGGGCGAGGGGCGCGTGCCCCTCGGTGAACTAGCACGGACATGCGCAGGCTCGACGGCAGGGTGGCGATCGTCACGGGCGCCGGCTTCGGCATCGGCCGCGGCATCGCGCGCCGCTTCGCGCGGGAGGGCTGCGCGGTGACGGTCGCCGAGATCAACCTGCCCGCCGGGGAGCGCACCGCGGCCGAGGTCGGCGAGCTCGGCGGCAAGGGGCTGTTCGTGCCGACCGACGTCACCGAGCGCGCGCAGATCGAGGCCGCGGTCGCGGCCACCGTGGAGCGCTTCGGCCGGCTCGACGTCGTGGTCAACAACGCGTGGGGCGGCGGCACGATCAAGCGCCTCGAGCACAAGGGCGACGACGACATGCTGCACGGCGTGCGGCTCGGCTACATGGCCGTCTTCTGGATGCTGCAGGCGGCGTTCCCGCAGCTGCGGCGCGCGGGCGGCGGCTCGATCGTCACGCTCTGCTCGCTGAACGGCGTCAACGCGCACATGTACTCGGCCGAGTACAACGGCGCGAAGGAGGCGGCGCGCGCGCTCACCCGCACCGCGGCGCGCGAGTGGGCGCGGCACGGCATCCGCGCGAACGTCATCTGCCCGGCGGCCGCGACCGAGGCCTACGAGGCGTTCCGGCAGATGGCGCCCGACAACGCGGCCGCGCTGCTCCGCCAGAACCCGATGGGGCGCATGGGCGATCCGGAGGAGGACATCGGCGGGGTCGCGCTGTTCCTCGCGAGCGACGACTCGCGCTACGTGACGGGCAACACGCTGTTCGTCGACGGCGGCTCGCACATCAACGGCGTGCAGTGGGACCCGGGGCTGCCGGACGAGTGACGCGCGCGAGGCCGCGGGCGGGCCGCCGGGCGCATGCCGCGCTGGTCGCGCTCGCGCTGCTCGCGTGCGCCACGGCGTCGTGCAGCGACGCGCCCGGCACGCCGTCCGCGGGCGTCCTGCGCCTGCCCGCGCTGCACGCCGAGCCCGACCCGCTGCGCGGCGGCCGCATCGTCGACGCCGAGGGGCGCGAGGTGCTGCTGCGCGGCGTGAACGTCAACGCGCTCGCCGAGCACTGGGCGTTCGGCGAGCTCCCGACCGTCTTTCCCTTCACCGCCGCGGACGCGGAGCTGATCGCCGGGATCGGCTGGAACGCGGTCCGCCTGCTGCTGTCGTGGTCGCGCGTCGAGCCCGAGCCGGGCGTGTACGACGAGGCCTACCTCGACCGGGCGGCTGCGACGGTCGATCTCCTCGCCGAGCGCGGCGTCTACACCATCGTCGACCTGCACCAGGACGCCTGGGGCGCGACGCTCGCCGCGCGCCCCGGCGAGCAGTGCCCGCCGGGACAGCAGCCGGCCTTCGGCTGGGACGGGGCACCGGCGTGGGCGACGCTCGACGGCGGCGCGCCGCGCTGCACGACGGCCGGTCTCCGCGAGACCAGCCCCGCGGTGGTCGCGTCGTGGGACGCGTTCTGGGCCGACGCGCCGGGACCGGGCGGCGTCGGCATCCGCACGCGCTACGTGCGCATGCTGGGCCACGTCGCGGGACGCTTCGCGCGCGAGCCCGCCGTCGCCGGCTACGACCTGATGAACGAGCCCAACGCGTTCCTGCCCGGCGCGCTCGCGTCGCTCGCCGACATGTACGGCGACGCGCTGGCCGAGATCCGCGCCGCGGAGCAGGCGGCGGGCGGCTTCCCGCATCTGGTCGTCTTCGAGCCCTCGGCGCTGTGGTCCGCGGTGGGCCGCGGCGCGCCGCCCGACTTCGCGCGCGACCGCGACGTCGTCTACGGACCGCACGTCTACACCGGCGGCTTCACCGGCGGCCCGATCGGGCGCGAGGCGTTCGCGATCGCGCGCGACGAGGCGGCGACCTTCGGCGGCGCGCCCGTGCTGTCGGGCGAGTGGGGCTCGGACCCGGACCGCGCGGCCGACCCGGAGGACCCCTACTTCCTGCGCCACCAGGAGCACCAGGACGAGCTCCGCTTCGGCGCGACGCTGTGGACCTGGCGCGAGTCGTGCGGCGACCCGCACAAGGCGGGCGACTTCCGTGCGGGCCGCGTCCCCGAGGTCTGGGGCGAGTTCGAGGTCGACTGCCGCACGAACGAGGTGCTCGGGCCTCGCACGGCGCTCGTCGAGCAGCTCACACGCGGCTTCGTGCGCGCCGCGCCGGGCCGCCTCGTCGCGCTGCGCTGGCAGCATGCGACCGGCGTCCTCGAGGCGAGCGGCGAGGACGCGCCGGCCGACGTCGAGCTGCTCGCCTTCTACCCCGCGGCGCGCCACGGCGTGCCGCTGCTCGAGTCCTCCGGGCTCGCCGAGCTACGCACCGTCGCGGCGCCGGGCGGCAACGTCCACGTCGTCGCCCGCACCGAGGGCGGGGCGTGGACGCTGCGCGCTCTGCCTGCTCCAGGCTAACGCTTCAGGTACTCCGGGGTGAACATCGCGTCCTTGAGCTCGACGCTGTACTCGATCTTCGGCGTCTCGAGACGCGACGTCGTGCCCTGATCGGCCGTCGTCATGCGCTGGTCGCGGATCGTCCAGATGCCGTCGACCTTCTCGACCTTGTCGATCGTCCACACCTTCTGCGGCTTGCCCTTCAGGTCGTAGAACGACCGCTTCAGGATGAGCAGGTCCTGCGGGTCGATGGCGATCACCGTCTTGCCGTAGATCTCGTTCGCCGAGTTCTTCGGCACCGCCTCGACGAGCCTGGTCTTGCGGCCGAGCAGCTCCTCCTCGCCGACGAACTTGTAGGTGTACGCGTCGAGCGGCGGCTCGACGAGGTCCGAGACGTAGAAGTCCGACTCGAGAAAGGGCTGCTTGCGGATCTGGTCCTTGACGCGCACCGCGCTGCGCGCGGCCGCGACCTTGATGTACTGCTCGGGCTCGCCGTTCGGATGCTCGAGGAACAGGAAGCGGATGCCCTCGAGCTGGTCCGGCGCCGTCACCTCGAGATAGCTCGCCCGGGCGCCGCCCACGAGCTTGTGCGACAGCGCCAGCTCGCGGGGCTCCTCCTTGGCCGGCGTCAGCACGAGCTGCGCCCTGAAGGGCACCTTCGGCAGCGCGTCGACGGCCTTCTTGACCAGGGCGGCCGCGTCGTCGGCGGCGATCGAGGACGCGCCGGTGGCAACGAGCCACGTCAGGGCGCCGAGAACGGCTGTCGTCAGGGTGCGCTTCGTCACGGGTTCTCCCTCTCTGGTGGTCGGCGGCGGAGCTCGCTCCGCATGACCGCGGCCCGCCGCGTTCCTAGCCCATTTTCTGCGAAATGACGACCAGCTGATCGGTCGTGCTCTCGAGCCGATCGCTCAGGATCCTGGTGAGGTTCAGGAAGACGCGCGCCGCGATCCGCGGGTGGCGGCGCTCGATGCGGGTCAGGAAGCCCTGGTCGAGCACCAGGTACTCCGTCGGCTCGAGGACGACGACGTCGGCCGAGCGCGGTCGCTCGCGGACGAGGCCCATCTCGCCGAGCACGTCGCCGCGCCCCAGCGTGCGCAGCACGACGTGCCCGTCCTCGCGCCGCACGCCGACCCGGCCGGACAGCAGCACGTAGAGCTCGCGCTTCATCTCGCCCCGCCGGGTGATGAACGCGCCGGGCTCCGCCGAGGTGAGCCGACCCATCAGGACGACGATGCGCGCCTGCAGCGGCCTCAGCCCCTCGAACAGCGGGATCTCGCGGTGCGGCCGCGGCCCGAGCTTGACGTAGAGCAGGTCCCACAGGGTGATGACGGTCGTGCTGACGACCAGCCCGGGCGTCATCAGCAGCTCGGCGACGAGCGCGACCGCCATGGTGAAGCTCGCGAGGAAGCCGAACTGCCGGATCGGCTGGAAGTTCGACAGGCAGAGGATCAGGAACCCCGCCGACAGCGCGATCGCGGTGAACACGATCGGCCGGCCGACGCTGCGCACGACGCCGACGATCGCCTGGTGCGCGTCGCCGCTCTGCTGGATCTGCAGCTTGAACTCGTTGAAGTAGTGGATGGTGTCGTCGACGGCGATGCCGAGGGCGATCACCGCGATCATGCTGGTCGAGATGTTGAGGTCGATGCCGGCGAAGCCCATGAGCCCGAACAGGCCGACGATCGGCACGACGTTCGGCACCAGCGACAGCAGTCCCGTCCGCACCGAGAGGAACAGCGAGGACATCAGGATCAGCAGGACCAGGCAGACCTGCCACAGCCCGCTGATCTGACCGCGCGCGAGCGCGTCCGCCGAGCGGTTCAAGAGGACGATGTTGCCCGTCGCGCGCAGCGACACGCCGTCGGGCAGGCGCGCGTTCGCGTACTGCTGCACGCGGTCGATCAGCTCGCCGATCTCGCCCGAGCCCGCGAGGTTCGTGCCGACGATGACGTTGGCGCGCGCGTAGTCGCGCGTCACGACCGGCGCGAGCTCGGCCGGGTCGACGAACAGCAGGAGCTGCTCGACGTCCGCCTGGCGCTCCGGCAGCGCGCCGCCGGCGTCGGGGTTGAGCGCCTGGCCGACGACGCGCAGATAGTCGACCAGCGACAGCGTCGTGTCGACGCCCGGCTGCCTGGCGGCGAAGTCCTGCACGTCGGCGATCGCCTGCAGGACCTCGAGCCTGCGCACGGCGCGCGGCCCGTCGCCGTCGATCACCAGGTAGAGCGGCTGCGTGCCGCCGAGGGCGGCCGCGATGCGCGCGTTGTCCTGCCGCTCGCGGCCGCGCTCGTGGAAGAACTCGAGGTAGTTGGTCTCGAGCCGGATCTGCGTCGCGCCGGCGAGCGCGACCAGGCAGAGGAGCGCCGTCGCGGGGAGGATGAGCCGCCGGTTGCGCACCGCCAGCTCGCCGACCCGCTCGAGGTAGTGCGCGAACGCGCTGCCGACGCGCTCGCCGGGCGGCTCCCGTCCGGTGTCGGGCAGGAAGAGCAGCATCGCCGGGATGAACACCAGCGACACCAGGAAGATCGCCGTGATGCCGAACGCCGACCAGACGCCGAAGTCGCGGATCGCCGAGATCGGGTTGAAGGCGAGGGTCACGCAGCCGAGCACCGTCGTCAGCCAGGCGACCGCCAGCGGGACCCGGATGTGTCGCACCGTCGAGCCGACCGCCTCGGTGACCGAGGCCGCGTCGCGGCGCTCGATGTAGTAGCGGCTCAGCACGTGGATCGCGTACGCGATGCCGATCGCCATCAGCAGCGGCGGCAGGATCAGCGTCCCCATGTTGATCTTGCTGCCGGCGAGCGTCATCAGGCCGACGGTCCAGACGACGCCGATCACGACCGCGACGAGCGGCAGCAGGACGCCGCGCAGCGTGCGGAACTCCCAGGCGAGCACCAGCACGACCAGCAGGACCGAGAGCGGCACGAAGCGCCGCAGGTCGTCCTCCATGAGGCGCGCGCCGCGCACCTTGAGCGTCGGGATGCCGGTGATCGCCGGATCGTACTGCGCGAGCTGCTCGACCCGGGCGCGGATGCGCGGCTCGAGCCCGCGGGCGAGGAACTCCTCGTCGGCGAGCGGCTCGAACAGCACCGCGACGACCGTGGCCCGCGCGTCGGGCGCCACCAGGCTGCCGGTGTAGAGCGGCGCATCGAGGATCTTCTTCTTGAAGGCGCGCGCCTCGTCCTCGGTCGCGGGCAGCGCGCGCATCATGCGGCCGACGCTCACGCTGCCGTCCTGGCTCTCGACGCCCTTGACGGTGGTGAGGCTCAGCACCTCGCGGACGCCGTCGAGCCGGGCCAGGTCGGTCGACAGGCGGTCGATGTCGGCGAGCGCGCCCGGCGAGAACACGTCGTCGGCGAACAGGCCGACGACCACGGCCTCCTCGCTCCCGAACGCGTGCCGCGCCTCGTCGTAGAAGTCGTGCTCCGGGTCGTCGACCGGCAGCAGGTTCTCGATCGCGCTGTCGACCTGGATCCCGCGGCCCGCCGCGCCGAGAGCGAGGGTCACGAGAGCGATCGCGACCAGCGTGAGCCGGGGCGCGCGCAGGAACGCGGGCAGGCGTTCGGCCATGGAGGATGCGACGGTATCGCGGCGCGCTTCGCGCCGGCAAACGGCGCCCGTACGTCTTTTCCCGGCGACAGCCTAAAGTTCCGTCGCGAACGTCTCGACCCGGGGGCGTGGCTGGAAGCGGTGGAGGGCTCGCGGTGAGCTCGCTCGGTGCTTCCCGAGAAGGCACGGGCCTGGGCAGGACGTCCGGAGCCACGAGCCCATGGAGGACGACATGGCTCTGAACATCTTCACGAACGTTCCGTCCCTGAGTGCGCAGCGGCACCTCGAGAGCTCGTCGAACGCTCTCAACCGCTCGCTCGAGCGCCTCGCGTCGGGCCTGCGGATCAACTCCGCGTCGGACGACGCCGCCGGGCTGGCGATCGCCGACAAGCTGCGTGCCGACGTGCGCATCGCGAGCCAGGCGATCCGCAACGCGAACGACGGCATCAGCGCGATCTCGATCGGCGAGAAGGCGCTCGGCAAGGTCGGCGAGATCCTCACCCGCCTCTCCGAGCTCGCCTCCGAGTCGGCGACGGGCCTGATCAGCGACACCCAGCGCAGCGCCATCCAGGCCGAGTTCACGGCGCTCGTCTCCGAGGTCGACCGCATCTCGAACACCACGACGTTCAACGGCGTCAACCTGCTGTCGGGCGGCACGACCGTCGACCTGCAGGTGGGCCTCGACGGCACGGCCAACAGCCGCATCTCGTTCAGCACGGTGAACGGCTCGTCGAGCGCCATCGGTCTGTCGAACGTGGCCGTGTCGACCGCCGCGGCGGCGCAGTCCGCGCTCGGCGCGATCACCGGCGCGATCGCGACCGTCGCGCAGACGCGCGGCACGCTCGGCGCCGTCGAGAGCCGCCTCAACACCGCGATCCAGAACCTGCGCGTGGCGCGCGAGAACTTCTCCGCCGCCGAGTCGCGCATCCGCGACGCGGACGTCGCCGAGGAGACCGCGAACCTGACCCGCACCACCATCCTGCAGCAGGCGGGCGTCGCGATCCTCGCGCAGGCGAACCA
>JBFMAS010000700.1:0-3536 GCA_040755575.1 Thermodesulfobacteriota bacterium | reverse complement strand
ATGCGACCGCCGGCGAGCGAAGAGATCTAGCCAACAGTCGGACATCCGCGCGCGCAGCGCGCGGCCGAGCGGAGCGAGCGCGGGAGTGGGGCCCCGCGCGGCTTTGCCGCGTGGGGCGAGGGGCGCGTGCCCCTCGTTGAACTGACTAGGCGAGCTCGAGGTCGACGCGGTCGAGCAGGACGTCGAAGCGCAGCGGCTTGCGCAGGACCACGCTGGCGCCGAGCTCCTCCGCGAGGCGCGCGCGCGTCTCCAGCGAGGTCAGGGCCAGGACCGGCACCGCGCGCAGGTCGCGCCGCCACAGGAGGCGCTTGGTGGCGAGGAAGCCGATGCCGTCCGCGACCGCGTCGTCGAGGTCGAGCACGATCAGACGCGGTGCGCCGTGCGGCAGCAGGGAGAGCGCCTCGCGTCCCGTCGCCGCCTCGGCGACGGCGATCCCGTCGGCGCCGAGCAGGAGGGCGAGCGCCTCGCGGAAGTCGCGGTCGTCGTCGATCACCAGCACGCCGCGGCGCTCGGCCAGCGCGTGCACGGGCCTGCGCGACACCCGCTCGCGCAGCCATCGCGTGAACCGCCGTCCGAGCCGCGTCGTGCGCGTCGCGCGCCGCCGCTGGTCGAGCTCCGTGCTCGTCGTTCGCGCCTGCCGGTTCATCGCCCTCGTGCTCTCCACGCAGCAAGAGCGGTGCCCGGCAGCAAGAGCGGTGCCCGCGTCGTGGCCGCGCAACCGATCGCGACGACGGGCGCGCGGACCTGTAAGTCGTGGACGGCGGTGTCGAAGCGACAAAGACGTACCGGTGCGAAGCGGCCGTGTGCGACGTGGCCCGCGCGGCTCGCGGGGCACGTGCCTTGCAACCCGTGCAGCGAGATGCGCCGCCGAACGGGTCCGCATGACGCCGGCTGAGGTCGCCGCCGCGCTGCGCGAGATCGCGGGCTACGTCGAGCTCGAGGGCGACCGGTTTCGCGCCCGCGCGTACGAGCGCGCCGCGCGCAGCATCGGCGCCGTCGCCGACCTCGACCGGCTGGTCGCCGGGCGCCGCCTGACCGAGCTGCCCGGCGTCGGCAGGTCGCTCGCGGGCGTCGTCGAGCAGCTCGCCGCGCACGGCCGGATCGACCTGCTCGAGCGCCTGCGCGCGCGCTGGCCGCGCGTCGTGCTCGAGCTCGCCGCGCTGCCGGACGTGGGCCCGGAGCGCGCGCGCCGTCTGCACGAGGCGCTCGCGCCCGCGAGCCTCGACGAGGTCGCGGCGCTGTGCGAGGCCGGCCGCGTACGCCGGCTGCCGGGCTTCGGCAAGGTGAGCGAGGCGCGCGTGCGCGACGCGATCCTGACGCGGCACGAGCGCGCGATCCTGCTGACGCTCGAGGACGCGCTGCTCGCGAGCGCCGAGCTCGCAGTCATCGCGCGCGCCGCGCCGGGCGTCCTCGCCGTCGAGGTCTGTGGTCCCGTGCGGCGCTGGATGGAGGTCGCGGATCGAATCGCGCTCGCGGTCGCGACCGAGGACCCGGGGGCGCTGCTCGACAGGGCGCGCGCCCATCCCGGGATCGTCGCGCTCGACGCCGGCGAGGAGGGCGTGCTGCGCGGCCGGCTCGCGAGCGGTGCGCCGTGCGAGCTGCACGTCGCGCCGCGCGAGCGCTTCGGCGTCGCGCTCGCGCTCGCGACCGGCTCGAGCGAGCACCTGGCCGCCTTGCGCGCGCACGCTCGGGCGCGCGGCACCGAGCTCGAGCGGATCGTCGCGCCCGACGAGAGCGCGCTCCATGCCGCGCTCGGCCTGCCGTTCCTGCCGCCCGAGGTGCGCGACGGCACCGACGAGATCGCGGCCGCGCTCGCGGGCGACCGCTTCGCCGACCTCGTCACGCTCGCGGACCTGACCGGCGCCGTGCACTGCCACACCAGCTACAGCGACGGGCGGCATTCGGTCGCCGAGATGGCGGACGCCGCCGACGCGCGCGGGCTCGGCTTCCTCACCGTCACCGACCACTCGCAGAGCGCCGGCTACGCGGGCGGCCTCACGCTCGAGCGCCTGCGAGAGCAGTGGCGCGAGATCTCGGATGCGCAGCGCGGCACGCCGGTGCGGCTGCTGCGCGGCACGGAGAGCGACATCCTCGCCGACGGCAGGCTCGACTACCCGGACGACGTGCTCGCGCGGATGGACGTCGTCATCGCGAGCGTCCACAAGCGGCACAGGCTCGACGCGGACGCCATGACCCGCCGCGTGGTGACCGCGCTGCGCCAGCCGCTGTTCAAGATCTGGGGGCACGCGCTGGGCCGCATCGTCCTGCACCGTGAGCCGATCGAGGTGCACTTCGACGAGGTGCTCGACGCGATCGCCGAGTCGCACGTCGCGATCGAGATCAACGGCGACCCGCGCCGCCTCGACCTCGACCCCGCGCGGGCGCGGCTCGCGCGCTCGCGCGGCGCGCGCTTCGTGCTGGCGGCGGACGCGCACTCGGCCGGGCAGCTCACGTACCTCGAGTACGCGGTCGGGATCGCGCGCCGGGCGCGGATCCGCAGGCACGAGGTGCTCAACACGCTGCCGCCCGACGACTTTGCACGTGTCGTCCGCCCGTCGCCGTGAGCTCCTCGCGCAAGCCGAGCGCGTTGCGCACCGCGTGACCTTCGGCGTCGTTGTCGAAGAACAGGTAGACGTCGCGTCCCTGGCGCGACCATGTGCGCGCCCGCTCGGCCCAGCGACGCAGGTGCGCGCGCGAGTAGCACGACGCGTACTTGCGCGTGTGGCCGTGCAGGCGGACGTAGACGAAGTCCGCGGTGACCGCGTCCCAGAGCGGGAAGTCCGGCGCGTCGCTGACGCACACCGCGACGCCGTGGCGGGCCAGCAGGCGCGCGCACTCGGCGGTGAACCACGAGCGATGGCGGAACTCGATCGCGTGCCGCACCCGGCGCCACGCGTGCAGCGCGCGCAGGAAGCCGGCGAGGCGCTCGAGGTCGGCGGCGAAGCTCGACGGGAGCTGCCAGACCACGGCTTCGAGCTTGTCGCCGAGGCCGCTCGCCTGGTCGCGCAGCAGGACGATCGACGCCTCGACGTCGCGCAGGCGCTTGTAGTGCGTGACGAAGCGGTGGCCCTTGACGGCGAAGCGAGTGTCGGGCGGCGTCTCGTCGCGCCAGCGACGGTACGTCTGCCGTGCGATCTGGACGTAGAACGAGCCGTTGACCTCGAGCGCTCCGAAGGTCCGTGCCGCGTGCGCGAGCCAGCCGCGTCGCGGCACGCCCCGGTAGAGGTGCTCGCGCCAGGACGGGTAGTTCCAGCCGCTCGTGCCGACGAGGATGCGTCCACGGCCCACGATGCGGCCGGTAGCACGTCTCGCGCCAGCGCCGCTCCGGTGGCACGATGGACGCGACCGTGATGAAGACAGGCGCACATGTCGGCAGCCCGCGCCGCGCTCGCACGGCGAGCGCCGCGCGTGCGAAGAAGACGGGCGGCGGCAAGACCTCCGCCGAGGCGCGGCTCGCGACCTATCGCGCCAAGCGGCGCTTCGAGAAGACGCCCGAGCCCGCCGGCGGGACCGCGCGGGCGCGCACGCGCCGGGCG
>JBFMAS010000699.1:0-4292 GCA_040755575.1 Thermodesulfobacteriota bacterium | reverse complement strand
CGGCGCTCGCCGGCGAGCGCGAGGCCGCGGCATGAGCCGCCCGCTCGTCGTCCAGAAGTTCGGCGGCACCTCGGTCGGCTCGGTCGAGCGCATCCAGGAGGTCGCGCGGCGCGTCGAGGACTACGCGCGCTCGCACCGCGTGGTCGTCGTGGTCTCCGCGATGGCGGGCGAGACCGACCGGCTGCTGAAGCTCGCCCGCGCGCTGGCGCCCGAGCCGCCGGCCCGGGAGAGCGACGTCGTCGTCGCGAGCGGCGAGCAGGTCACCTCGGCGCTGCTGTCGATCGCGCTCGCCGCGCGCGGCGTCCCGGCGCAGTCCTTCCTCGGCCACCAGATCCGCATCCGCACCGACAGCGCGCACAGCCGCGCGCGGATCCGCTCGATCGACAGCGAGCGGCTGTTCGCGGCGCTCGACGCGGGACGCGTCGCCGTGGTCGCCGGCTTCCAGGGCGTCGACGAGCACGAGAACATCACCACGCTCGGCCGCGGCGGGTCCGACACCACGGCCGTCGCGCTCGCCGCCGCCACCGGCGCCGAGGCCTGCGAGATCTACACCGACGTCGACGGCGTCTACACCACGGACCCGCGCATCGTGCCGCACGCGAGGAAGCTCGAGCGCATCTCGTACGACGAGATGCTCGAGCTCGCGAGCCTCGGCGCCAAGGTCCTGCAGATCCGCTCGGTGGAGTTCGCCAAGCGCTACGGCGTGCGGGTGCACGTGCGCTCGAGCTTCAACGGGCATCCCGGCACCTGGGTGGTGCCGGAGGAGTCGAACATGGAGGACGTCACCGTCGCCGGAGTCGCGTACGACCGCGACCAGGCCAAGATCACGCTCACCGCCGTGCCGGACCGCCCCGGCCTCGCGGCCAAGATCTTCTCGCCGATCGCGGCGCGCGGGATCGTCGTCGACATGATCATCCAGAACGTCGGTGCGGACGGGAAGACGGACATGACGTTCACCGTGCCGCGGCTCGAGGTCGACAACGCGCTGCGCATCGTGCGCGAGGTGGCGCGCGAGGTCGGCGCCGGCGAGGCGCGCTCCGAGGGCGACATCGCCAAGGTCTCGGTCGTCGGGCTCGGCATGCGCAGCCACGCGGGGGTCGCGGCGCAGATCTTCGAGACGCTCGCGCGCGAGGGGATCAACATCCAGATGATCTCGACCTCCGAGATCAAGGTCTCGGTCGTGATCGACGCCAAGTACACCGAGCTCGCGGTGCGCGTGCTGCACGATGCGCTGGTCGGCAAGGAGGAGGAGGGACGCTGATGCGGCGCATCCAGGTCTACGACACGACGCTGCGCGACGGCTGCCAGGGCGAGGAGATCGCGCTCACGGTCGACGCCAAGCTCGCCGTCGCCGAGAAGCTCGACGCCTTCGGCGTGCACTACATCGAGGGCGGCTGGCCGGGCTCGAACCCGCGCGACGCGGCGTTCTTCGGGCCGGCCATGAAGCTCGGCCTCAAGCACGCGAAGATCGTCGCCTTCGGCTCGACGCGGCGCCCGAACGTCCCCGCGCACGAGGACCAGAACCTGGCGATGATCCTCAAGGCCGGGACGCCGGTCGCGTGCATCGTCGGCAAGACGTGGGACCTGCACGTGCGCGAGGAGCTGCGCATCTCGCGCGAGGCGAACCTCGAGCTGCTGCACGACTCGATCACGTACCTGCGCAAGCGCCTCGACGAGGTGATCCTCGACGCCGAGCACTTCTTCGACGGCTTCGCCGCCAACCCCGAGTTCACGCTCGAGTGCCTGCGCGCCGCGGCCGACGCCGGCGCGACGCTGATCTGCCTGTGCGACACGCGCGGCGGCAGCCTGCCGGCGCAGGTCGAGGCGGCGGTGGGCGCCGCGCGCGAGGCGGTCGAGGTCCCCCTCGGCATCCACTGCCACAACGATTCCGAGCTCGCGGTCGCGAACTCGCTCGCCGCGGTCGAGGCCGGCTGCGTGCAGGTGCAGGGGACGGTGAACGGCGTCGGCGAGCGCTGCGGCAACGCGAACCTGATCTCGATCATCGCCAACCTGCAGCTCAAGATGGGCTACCACTGCGTCAAGCCGGAGAAGCTGCGCGGGCTCACCGAGCTGTCGCACTTCGTCGACGAGCTCGCGAACCGCGAGCCCTACAAGCAGCAGGCCTACGTCGGGCAGAGCGCGTTCGCGCACAAGGCGGGGCTGCACGCCTCGGCGGTGCGCAAGCACGCCGCCACCTACGAGCACATCGATCCGACGCTGGTCGGCAACCACCAGCGCGTGCTGGTCTCCGACCAGGCGGGACGCTCGAACCTGCTGCACAAGGCGAAGGAGCTCGGCATCGACCCGGCGACGCTCGAGCCCAAGGTCAAGTCGCTGCTCGCCGAGCTCAAGCAGCTCGAGCACCAGGGCTTCCAGTTCGAGGGCGCCGACGCCTCGTTCGAGCTGCTGCTGCAGAAGGCGATCAACGGCGAGCGCACGCGGCACTTCGAGCTGATCGGCTTCCGCGTGATCGACGAGAAGCGCCACGAGAACGAGGTGCCGATCGCCGAGGCGACCATCATGGTGAAGGGCCCCGACGGCACGATCGAGCACACGGCCGCGGTCGGGAACGGCCCCGTGAACGCGCTCGACGGCGCGCTGCGCAAGGCGCTGGTGCGCTTCTACCCGGCGATCGAGCAGGTCCGCCTGGTCGACTACAAGGTCCGCGTGCTCGAGGGCGGGGAGGGCACCAAGGCGGTGGTGCGCGTGCTGATCGAGTCCCAGGACGCGAGCGGACACTGGACGACGGTCGGCGTGTCGCACAACGTCATCGAGGCGAGCTGGCAGGCCCTCGTGGACTCGATCGACTACAAGCTGTACAAGGACAAGAAGAAGCGCCGCGCGCACCGCACACCGGTGGCGGCGACCGGCGTCGTCGCATGACGGCGCAGGTCGGTGGAGGGCGGCGGGTGCCGGTGCTTGACGGCGCGCGGGCGGTCCGCGGATGACCTTCTGGTCGAGAATACGCGAGGACGTGCTCGTCGCCTTCGAGCGCGACCCGGCCGCGCGCTCGGTCGTCGAGGTGGCGCTCTGCTACCCGGGCATCCACGCGCTGCTGCTGCACCGCATGGCGCACGGCCTGTGGCGCCGCGGCTTCTGCCTGCCGGCGCGCCTGCTGTCGACCTTCTCGCGCTTCCTCACCGGGATCGAGATCCATCCCGGCGCCGAGATCGGACGGCGCTGCTTCATCGACCACGGCATGGGCGTGGTGATCGGCGAGACGACCGAGATCGGCAACGACGTCCTGATCTACCAGGGCGTGAGCCTCGGCGGCACGAGCCTGACCAAGGGCAAGCGCCACCCGACGATCGAGGACTACTGCGTGATCGGCCTCGGCTCGACGGTGCTCGGCCCGGTGACGATCGGCCGGCACAGCCGCGTCGGCGCGGGCTCGGTGGTGGTGCAGTCGGTGCCGCCGCACTCGACGGTGGTCGGCGTGCCGGGGCGGGTGGTGAGCGACAGCGTGCAGCACTCGGCCGAGGGGGCGCCGCTGCTGAACCTCGACCACGGCCAGCTTCCCGACCCGCTGCTGCGCACGCTGACCGGGCTCGCCGCGCAGATCAACCGCCTCGAGCGCGAGGTCGCGACGCTCAAGGGGGAGGGCGGCGAGGCGCAGACGTCCGAGGAGCGGAGCCCCGACATCCAGCTCGTCAAGAAGTAGCGGCGGGTGCGACGGCGCGGATCCCACGGTGATCGACGGCGATGAACCTGGACCACAACTCCGGCGGCCGCCCGCGGCGCGAGGCGGTGGAGGCCGCGATCGCCTGGCTGCACGCCGATGCGGGCAATCCCTCGAGCGTGCACGCGGCCGGGCGGCGCGCGCGCGACGCGATCGAGGAGGCGCGTGACGCCGTCGCCGCGCTGATCGGCGCCAGGCCGTCGGAGGTCGTCTTCACGAGCGGCGGCACCGAGGCGAACAACCTCGCCCTGCTCGGCGTCGCGCGCAGCGGCGCACACGTCGTCTCGACGGCGATCGAGCACGCCTCGGTGCTGCGCGCCGTCGAGGCGGCACGCGACGCGGGGGCGGAGGTGACCCTGCTCGTGCCCGACGCGAGCGGGCGGGTCGGCCCGGAGCAGCTGCGCTCGGCGCTGCGCGCGACGACGGTGCTCGTCAGCGTCGGCTGGGCGAACGGCGAGATCGGCACGGTGCAGCCGCTGCCCGCGATCGCGCGCGAGCTGCGCGCGCAGGCGCGTGACGGCGGCCGGCGGGTCTTCCTGCACTCCGACGCCGTGCAGGCGGCCGGCCTGTGCGCCGGCGCCGTCGCACGCGACGGCGTCGACCTGCGGTCGCT
>JBFMAS010000698.1:0-2407 GCA_040755575.1 Thermodesulfobacteriota bacterium | reverse complement strand
CGCCCGGAGCGCTGTCGCGGTCCGAGGCGGCGACCTCGACCACGCCGTCGAGCCGCGCGTCGGCCGGGATCGCCTGGTCGGGCGATGCATCCACCGGGCGCTCGGACGTCCGCGCGGTGGACGCGTCCGCGGCGCCGCTCTTCGCGCCCTCGTCGGCGACGGTGGCCGGCGGCGCCCCGCGGCGTTGCCACGCGATCACCCCCCCGGTCGCGACGAGCGCGAGCACCGCGGCCGCCGCTGCGGCCCTGAACGCGAGCCCGCGCATGCGGCCCGGGCGGGCCGGGGTCGGCTCGCGAAGCTCCCTGATGGCGCGCCGTACCGTCCGCGCCGTGACCCGCGTTCGATCGTTCGCGAACGCGACCAGCAGCGAGCGATGACAGACGATGTTGATCAGCCGCGGCACGCCGCGCGAGAAGGCGTAGATCTGCGACAGCGCGCCGCTCGTGAAGAGGGTCCGCGGCCGGCCGCCGGCCGCCGTCGTCACGCGGTGCGCGACGTACTTGACGGTCTCGGCGCGGTCGAGACGCCCGAGGTGCCATCGAACCGTGATCCGCTGGTTGAGCTGCTCGAGGTCCGAGCGCGCGAGCAGGTCGCGCAGCTCCGGCTGCCCTACCAGCACGATCTGCAGCAGCTTCGCCGTCTCGGTCTCGAAGTTCGACAGCATGCGAAGCTGCTCGAGCGTCGCGCCGTCGAGCGCCTGCGCCTCGTCGATCACGACCACCACGCGCCGGCCGCGCCGCTTCTGGTCGAGCAGGAAGTGGTTCAGCGCGGACAGCATGTCGCGCCGGGAGCCGGTCGACGGGATGCCGAGCTCGTGGTTGATCTCCTGCAGCAGCTCGAGTCCCGTCAGGACCGGATTCAGGATGTACGCGTACTGCGTCGTGTCGTCGGCGCGGCTCAGCAGCGAGCGCAGCAGGGTGGTCTTGCCGGCGCCGATCTCGCCCGTGATGGCGACGAAACCCGCGCCCTCGTGGATCCCGTAAACCAGGTGCCCGAGCGCCTCGCGATGCTTCGCCGACAGGAACAGGTAGCGCGGGTCGGGAGTGAGCCGGAACGGCGGTTCGTCAATCCCAAAGAATTTTTCGTACATCGCAGCGCCACGAGCCCGGCGGGGACGGGCGTTGGACGCTCGTCGGGGCCGGCTTCTTCACTGCGCGGGGCGCGCGCTCAGTGCCCCGCGTCCTCCGGGAACGGCTCTGCATACTCGATCAGGACTCCGTGCTGCGCCTTGGGATGGAGGAAGCAGATCATGCCGGCCAGGCCGCGTCGCGGCTTCTGGTCGATGAGCGGGATCCCCTTCGCCCTGGTCGCCTCGAGCTCCGCGGCGACGTCGTCGGTCGCGAAGCAGACGTGATGCAGCCCCTCGCCGCGGCTCTCGAGGAACTTCGCGACGCCGCCCTGCGGATCGATCGGCTCGAGCAGCTCGATCTCGCTCTCGCCCGCCTGCAGCAGCGCCGCGCGCACGCCCTGGTCCTGCACCGTCGCTTCCTTGATGAGCGGCAGGCCGAGCACGTCGCGGTAGAAGCGATAGCCCTCCTCCAGCTTGCGGACGACGATGCCGACGTGGTGGATGCGGCGCAGCATGACACTCCTTTAAGTGGTGCGACAGGCCCGCTGTCAACCGGCCGTGGCGCGACGGGCGGCCGGAATATCGACGTTGCGGGCGGTCGGCGGCCATGCCACAAGCGCCGAGGTGCCGGCCGCGCCGCGCGGCGTGCCGGCGTGTCTTGACCATGCCCAGCGAGTGGTGGCGCCGGCTGCCCGCAGCGCAGCGACGCGAGTACGAGCGCAGCGACGCGATCTCGCACGTCCGGCTGAAGGCCAGCCCCGCGCTCGGCGAGGCCGTTCTCGACCTGGACCGCATCCTGCGCGCAGACGACCTGCACGGCACCGAGCGCGCATCCCAGGTGCTGGTCAACAGGATCTGCGCAGGGCTCGGCGTGCCGCCGGTGCGCGTCCGCGTCGACGGCGTACGGCCGCACGACCGCCGCGGCGAGCTGCACGGGCTGTACTCGCCGGCGGCCGGGGCCGGCCACGACCGCATCACGCTGTGGATGCGTACGGCGAAGCGTGGCGACGTCGTCCGGACGCGCACCTTCCTGCGCACCCTGCTGCACGAGGTCTGCCACCACCTCGACTTCGCGCTCTTCTCGCTGCCGAACTCCTTCCACAGCAAGGGCTTCTACCAGCGCGAGTCGAGCCTCTTCCGGGTGATCGTGCGCGGCACGCCGCTCGCCACGCCGAGCCGCGGGGGGCGGGACGCCGAGCCCGCGGCGGACGCGGCCGCGAGCGAAGGTCGGCCCGACGACGTCGCACCGGTTGCACCCCCGGACGGGCCGCGCGGCATCGACCTGCTGCGCGCCGCCGCGGCGGCGATCGCCGCGCGCCCCCAGGGCGGCGCGTAGGG
>JBFMAS010000697.1:0-8546 GCA_040755575.1 Thermodesulfobacteriota bacterium | reverse complement strand
TCGCCGCGTGGCCGCCGCCCCAGGCCGCGGCGAGCTGGAGCCGGTCGCGCAGCGACGCGGAGCGCGTCGCGAGCGCCGCCACGGCTGCGACGTGGTCGGCCTCGAGCGCGTGCCGGACGCCGATCAACGCGCCCATCAGGAGGAGTGCCAGCATCGCCTCTCCGACCATATCACGATGCCTCCGTACGGCGACCCGCGCGCGCTCGCTCCGGGCGTCGAAAGCGAGCGCTTTGACTCGACGCCTCCACCGCGTCACGCTCGATCGCGATCGCGGAGGGAAGACTGCGTGCACGCGACGTGAGCCTCGACGCCTGGCTGCTCTTCTGCGCGACCGACATCGTGCTGTGCTTCATCCCGGGCCCCGCGGTCCTGCTGGTGGTCACGCTCACGCTGACCGCCGGCGCGGCCGCCGCGACGCGCGGCATCGGCGGGATCCTGGCCGCGAACGCCGGCTACTTCGTCCTCTCGGCGGCCGGCATCGGCGCCGTGCTGCTCGCGTCGTGGAGCGTGTTCTCTCTCGTCAGGTGGCTCGGCGCCGCGTACCTCGCGTGGCTCGGCGTCGCGATGCTGCTCGCGCGGGCCGACGCGCCCGGAAGCGGCGACTCGGCTCCCGCCTCGGCGCGCGCGAGCCGCACGCGGCGCCCGTTCGTCAGCGGCGTCGTCACGCAGGGCGCGAACCCGGCGAACGTGACGTTCTTCACCGCGCTGCTGCCGCAGTTCATCGACCCGGAGGCGAGCGTCGCGCGGCAGCTCGCGATCCTCGGCGCGACCTCGCTGCTGATCGAGCTCGGCGTGCTCGCGGCCTACGTGTCGGTCGGCAGCCGCGTACGCCGCTCGCTGTGGACGCCGGCGCTCGCGACCTCGGTGCAGCGTGCGGGCGGCGCGCTGCTCCTCTGCGCGGCGGCCGGGCTCGCGACGCTGCGCCGGGCGTGAGCGGGGCGCTCAGCGCTCGGACAGCTCGGCGTACGCGCGCTGGATCTCGACCGCCTTGCGGTGCGCGAGCTCCTGCAGCTCGGCGCCGAGCCCTGCGACGCGGTCGGGATGGTAGAGCTTCATCTGATCGCGGTAGGCGCGCGCGACCTCGTCTCGCGTCGCGCCGCGAGGCACGCCGAGCACCTCCCAGGGATCCCACGGCCCCGCGTGCTCCTCCGGCGCCGTACCCCGCCCCGCGTCCTGCCGCTCCCCGCTCGCGCCAAAGCCCGCCGGACCGCGCGCACGCTGGCGCGCCGTCATGCGGGGCCGCGGCGCGCCGCCGCGCCGGCGCAGCCACCAGACGGCGAGGAACGCGAGCAGAAGATCGTCGAGCAGGCCGAGCAGCCCGATCCGGTCCGGCAGCAGGTCGACCGGCGAGCGGACGTAGAGCAGCAGCACCAGGCACGTGAGCAGGACGACGGCGAAGCGGCTCATCGCACGGGCCTGCTCGCCGCCCGGCTCATCGCGGCGCCGGGGTCGCGGTCACGCCCGGCGCGGGCGCGACGCCCTCCAGGTAGCGGAAGAAGTCGCCTTCGGGCGACAGCACCACCGACGTGCCGTCGGGCAGCGCGCGGCGGTACGCCTCGAGCGTCCGCACCAGCGCGAACAGCTCGGGATCGCGCCCGTAGGCCTCCGCGAAGATGCGCACGGCCTCGGCGTCGCCCTGGCCGCGCGTCACCTCGCTCTGCCGCTGCGCCTCGGCGAGCAGGACCCGCACGTCCTTGTCGGACTCCGAGGTGATCTTGCGCGCCTCCTCGTCGCCCTCGGCGCGGTACTTCTTCGCGAGCCGCTCGCGCTCGGTCCGCATCCGGTTGAACACGTTCTGCTCGTTCTTCTCCGGCAGGTCGGCGCGCTTGATGCGCACGTCGACCACCTCGATGCCGTAGTCGCGCGCCTTCCGGTCGCTCTTGCGCGTCACCTCCTCCATCAGGCGCTCGCGCTTCGCGCTCACGATCTCGCGCAGCGTCTGGCGGCCGAAGTTCTCGCGCAGGTTCGAGTAGACGATGTCGTCGAGCCGCGACTGGGCCCCCGCCTCGTCGCGCACGGCCTGGTAGAACTTGAGCGGATCGACGATGCGCCAGCGCGTGTAGTTGTCGACCACGAGCTGCTGCTTGTCGCGCGTCAGCAGCTCCTTCGGCGCCGCGTCGTACTCGAGCAGACGACGGTCGAAGTAGAGCACCGTCTGGATGAACGGCAGCTTGAAGTAGAGGCCCGGCTCGCGCACCGTGCGCACGGGCTCGCCGAGCTGCAGCACGACCGCGTGCAGCCAGGTCGGCAGGGTGAAGAGCGCGAGGTTCCAGACCGCCACCACGAGGGCGATGGAGCCGAGGACGATGACCCAGCGGCGGTCCATCGTCTCCTCAGCGCACCGGCGCGTCGCCGGCGGCGGGCGCGGGGCGGCGCAGCATCTGGTCGAGGGGCAGGTACGGCACGACCTTCTCGCCCGCCTGCTGGTCGATCAGGATCTTGTCCATGCGCGGCAGGATCTCCTCCATGGTCTCGAGGTAGAGGCGCAGGCGCGTCACGTCGGGCGCCTTCGCGTACTCCTCTTGCAGCGCGACGAAGCGCTCCGCGGCGCCGCTCGCCTCCTGCACCTTGGCGAGACGGTAGCCGTCCGCCTCGTTCACGATCTGCGCCGCCTTGCCGCGCGCCTTCGGCACGACGTCGTTGGCGTAGCCGCGCGCCTCGTTGATCATCCGCTCGCGGTCCTGCTGTGCCGAGATGACGTCCTTGAAGGCGTCGGACACCTGGTCGGGCGGGTCCACGTCCTGCAGCTTGACGGTCTCGACCTGGAGTCCCGAGTCGTACTGGTCGAGGATCTGCTGCAGCTGCGCCTGCGCCTCGTCCTGGATGCGCTCGCGGTCGTCGGTGAGCGCGTCGTCGATCGCGTTGCTGCCGATCACCTGGCGCATCGCGGCCTCGGCGGCGGAGCGCACCGTGTCGACCGGATCGCGCACGTTGAACAGGAAGTCGGTCGCCGCCTCGGGCTCGGGCTTGACGCGGTACTGCACGATGAACTGCAGCTTGACGATGTTCTCGTCGCCCGTGAGCATCAGCGCTTCCTGGTCGACGTCGCGGAAGCGGGCGGGCGGCCCGACGTCGAGCGTGCGAAAGCCGAACTCCTCCTTGCGGATGCGCGTCACCTCCGGCTTGAGGACGGTCTCGATGGGCCACGGCAGATGGTAGCCCGGACCCGGTCCGACCTCGCGCACCACCTCGCCGAAGCGAAGCACGATGCCGCGCTGGTCCGGGGCGACGATGAAGAACCCGCTCGCGAGGTAGAGCGCGAGCCCGATCGCGACGAACGGCCACGGGCTCAGCGCACGGCCGGGCGGGCGCGCTCCGTCGCCGCCGCCGGCACCGCGCATCTTGGCGCGCATCGCCTCGACCAGATCGCGGACCTCCGCAAACACGTCGTCGTCGCGCCGGTCGCGCCGCGGCCCCGTGCGCCAGTCGCTCGGCATCCGATCCGTCTAGGCAGTGCGCGCCTCCGCGTCAATCGGCCGCCGCGCCGCTTGCGTCGCGCCCGCCAACCGTGAATCTGAGCATGGCGATGACGCCCGACAGCGACGACGCGCTCGACGAGGCGCGGCTGCCCGCGTACCTGCGCTCGATCGGCATCGCCGCCGCCGGCGACCAGGTCGCCGTCGAGCCCGCGGGCGACGGCAACATCAACTGGGTGCGCCGCGCGCGCGTCGCGGGCGGGCCGAGCTGCGTCGTCAAGCAGGCGCGTCCCGCGCTGGAGCGCTTTCCGCAGTACCGGGCGAGCACGGAGCGCATCGTCTTCGAGCGGCGCTGGCTCGAGATCGCGCGTCCGCACGACAGGAGCTCGGTCTGCCCGGGCGTCCTGCACTTCGACGAGGCGCGTCGCGTGCTGGTCCTCGAGGACCTGGGCGACGCGGAGCGGCTCGACCACGCGCTGCTGCGCGGCGTCGACGTCCGCGGTGCGCTCGCCGACGTCGCCGAGCTGCTCGGCCGGGTGCACGCCGCGACGCGCGACCCCGTGCTCGCGGCGCGCTTCCGCAACGACGACATGCGCCGCCTGCACGGCGAGCACGTCTTCGCCCTGCCCTTCGCGGCGAACGACTTCCCGCTCGAGCCCGAGCTGCGCGCGCGGGCCGAGCGGGTGTGGCGCGACCACGAGCTGCCCGCCATCGCAGCGCGCGCCTACGCCCGCTACCGGGAGCCGCGCGGCGCGCTCGTGCACGGCGACGTGCAGGCCGGCAACGTCTTGCTGCCGGGCGGCGCAGCGAAGCTGCTCGACGCCGAGATCGCGCACGTCGGCGACCCGGCGTTCGACGTCGGCACGCTGCTCGCGCACGTCCTGCTGGCGGCCGTCGCCCGCGGCGAGCTGCGCGCGGCGGGCGGGGTCGCCGGGGCGACGTGGCAGGCGTACGTGGGCGCCGCGGGCCCCGAGCCGCCCGCCTTCGCGGACGTCGTGCGCTACGCCGCGATCGAGATCATGCGGCGGACGATCGGCGCGGCGCGCGTCGAAGCGGTGCGAGCGACGCCGTGCGCGCTCGCGGCGGTCGCGCTGGCGAGCAGCCTCATGCGCGGGCCGGCCGCGTCGCCCGCGGAGCTCGCCGCGCAGCTCGCAGGAGGGCTCCCGCCGTGAGGCGCAGGCGCGTCGTCCTCGACACCGACATCGGCACCGACGCCGACGACGCCCTGTGCCTCGCGCTCGCGCTCGCCTCGCCCGAGGTCGACCTCGTCGCCGTGACGACGGTGACCCGCGACGCCGCCCGGCGTGCCGCGATCGCGCGCCGGCTGCTCGACCTCGCCGGTCGCCCCGACGTGCCGGTGTACTCCGGCTGCGAGCGGCCCATCGAGCCGGGTGGCACTTTCCTCTGGCTGGGCGACGAGGGCGACTTCGTGCTCGCGCCCGGCGAGCGGCTCGCGCACCCCGGCGAGCACGCGGTCGACGCGCTCGCGCGCCTGCTGGCTGCCGAGGAAGGGCTCGAGCTGGTCGCGGTCGGCCCGCTGACCAACGTCGCCACCCTGCTCCACCGCGAGCCGTCGCTCGCGCGGCGCGTCGCGCGCCTGACCGTGATGGGCGGCCACCTGCGCCGCGTCGCCTACGGCGAGCACGTCTTCCCGCCGGGCGTCGACTACAACCTGTGCTCCGACGCCGCGGCGTCGATGGCCGTGCTGCGCGCCGGCATCCCGACGACTCTCGTCACCGCCGACGTCACGCTCGAGACGCGGCTCGCGCCGGAGGACCTCGAGCGCATCGCCGCGGTCGGCACCCCGTTCCACGACGCGCTCGCGGCGGCGGTACGCGCCTGGACGCCGCACATGCGGCGGATCTTCCGCGACATGGGCGCGACGATCGCGCCCGACAACGTCGCCTTCCTGCACGACCCGCTCGCGCTCGCGGCGGTCTACGACCCGTCGGCGTGCCGCTTCGAGCAGGCCGCGATCGTCCCCGTGATCGAGAACGGCGTGCTCCGCACGCTCGAGGCGCCGCCCGGGACGCCCGGCGCCCGGCCCATGCGCTGCGCGACGTCGGTCGACGCCGAGCGCTTCCGCGCACACTTCGTCTCTCGCTTGACGTCCTACCGAGGAGGACAACGATGAAGCTCTACGTCTTTCCGCTCGCGCCCAACCCGCGCAAGGTGCTCGTCTATCTCAAGGAGAAGGGCATCGACCTGCCGATCGAGCAGGTCGACCTGGTCTCCGGCCAGAACCGCACGCCGGAGTTCCTCAGAAAGAACCCGCTCGGCGGCCTGCCGGTGCTCGAGCTCGACGACGGCAGCCACCTGACCGAGTCGCTCGCGATCATGCGCTACCTCGAGGAGCTGCACCCCGAGCCGCCGATGTTCGGCACGACGCCGCTCGAGCGGGCGCGGGTGTGCGAGGCCGAGCGGATCTGCGAGATCGGCATCCTCTCCCCGACGGGCGCGATCTTCCAGAACACGTCGCCGATCTTCGCGACCCGCGTCAAGCAATCGCGCGACGCCGCCGAGGCGGCCCGCGCGCGCCTCGAGACCAACCTCGCGGTCCTCGACCGGCTGATCGGCGACCGGACGTTCGTCGCCGGCGACCGTCCGACCGCCGCCGACTGCACGCTGTTCGCGGCGCTCGCCTTCGGCGAGACGGCGGGCACGCCGCTCGACCCGTCGCACGGCAACGTCGCGCGCTGGTACGCGGCGTTCAAGCAGCGCCCGAGCGCGGCGGCGTAGCCGCGAGCGGCTCTCCGCCGGGCGTCACGACGCCGCCTTGTCCTCCATGCCCATGCCCGACAGCCGCGCGAGGCCGAGCTCGAGCTCGGCGTGGCTGCCGAGCAGGACGAGGACGTCGCCCGCCTGCAGCACGAGCGCGGGGTCGGGGTTGACCTGCGGCTGCCCACCGCGGACCACCGCGATGATCGAGACGCCGGTCTCGCTGCGCAGCCGGAGATCGAGGATCGACCGGCCGACGGCCGGCGAGGTGGGCTCGAGCAGCAACGTCTCGGTCAGCGTGGCGGCGAGCAGCCCCTCGACGTCGCGCATGGTCTCACCCGGCAGCGCCAGACCCCGCAGCATGCCGTAGCGCTCGCCGCGGATCATCTCGACCTGGAGCTGGATCACGTTGCGCGGCAGGTGCAGGAGGCGCAGCACGCGGGCGAAGATCTCGACCGAGGTCTCGAACTCCTCCGGGATCACCTCGGTCGCACCGAGCCGGTAGAGCTCGTCGATCTGCGCGACGTAGCGCGTCCGCACGAGGATCGCCGCGCGCGGGTTCATGCCGCGCGCGAGCGCCGTCATGCGCCGCGTGCTCGCCGGGTCGGAGATCGCGATGACGATGATCCGGGCGTGCTCGGCGCCCACCGCGTGCAGGACGTCCGGGCGCGTGCCGTCGCCGAACGAGATCGGCTCGCCGGCCGCGGTCGCCGCGGCGACGGAGTGCGCGTTGAACTCGAGGATCCGATACTTGATGCCGGTCTCGCGGAGCACGCGCGTCAAGTTCCGGCCGTTGAGCCCGTAGCCGATGACGAGCACGAAGTCGTCCCGCTTCGCGCCCGGCTCGGGCACGCGGGGTGCGGCCGGCGCGCGCAGGTTCTGCAGCCGGAAGCCGAGGCGCTCCGCGGGCTCGACCAGGAACGGGCTCACGATGAACGACAGCACCGCCGTCGCGACGCAGGTCTCGTACATGGTCGGCGACAGCAGGCCCGCCTCGAGCGCCGCGCGCGCCAGGACGAAGGCGAGCTCGCCCACCTGCGCGAGGCACGCGCCGATGACGAGCGCCATGCGGAACGACTTCATCAGCGGGACGACCACGGCGGTGACGACGACGCCCTTGAGCGCCATCACGCCCACCGTGCCGAGCAGCAGCCCGCCCGCGTGCTCGGCGAGGAAGTCGACGCGCAGCAGCATGCCGATCGAGATGAAGAACAGGCTCGAGAACATGTCGCGGAACGGCACCGTCTCGGCGATCACCTGGTGGCTGTACTGCGAGCTCGACAGCACGAGCCCGGCGAGCAGCGCGCCGATCGCGAGCGACAGGCCGAGCTGCTCCGCGAGCCACGCCGTGCCGAGCGCGAACAGCATCACGGTCACGGTGAAGACCTCGCGGATGCGGAGCTTCGCCACCTGCTCGAGCACGACGGGCAGGACGAAGCGGGCGGCCGCGAAGATGACGACCAGGACCAGCAGCGCCTTGCCGAGGACGAGCAGGACCGCGCTCGGCACGACGCCGTCGGGCGTCGCGAGCACCGGGATCAGCAGCATCATCGGCACCATGCACAGGTCCTGGAAGACCAGGATGCCGGTCGCGACGCGGCCCTGCGGCGCGTCGATCTGGCCGCGTTCGGAGAAGATCTTGAGCGCGACGACCGTGCTCGAGTGGACGGCGATGAAGCCGAGCACCGTCGCGACGCTCCAGTCGAGCCCGGCCGCCCGCGCGAGGGCCACGACGAGGCCGCCCATGACGACCACCTGCGCGACGCCGGCCGCGAGCAGCCGGCCGCCGAGCCGCGCGACGGTGCCGAGGGAGAGCTCGACGCCGGTCACGAAGAGCAGCAGGACGATGCCGAGCTCCGCGAGCCGCTCGACCACCTCGGCCGACTGCACCGCGGCGAGGCCGTGCGGTCCGAGGACGACGCCAGCGACGAGGAAGCCGACGATGCTCGACACGCGCAGCTTCTGCAGCAGGAAGACGATCGGCAGCGTCGCTGCGAGCAGCACGACGAGGTCGCGGAGCATCGGCGTGTGGGACATCGGACGTCCCTTAGCAACTCGCCGATCGGGCGACGACGCCTCCGGTGGCCCGCGCGCGACGAACGGTGCTAACGTCGCGCGGTGCAAGGCGCTCGCGCACGAGCCCGCGGCTCGCGGCCGCACGGCACCAAGGCCGCCTACCACCACGGCAATCTGCGCCGGGTGCTGATCGAGGCGTCGCTCGACATCCTCGCCGAGAAGGGGGTCGCGGGGCTGACGCTGCGCGAGGCGGACTACATACGGGCGACGGCTCACCGTCCCGTGTGCGCGGGCTCGCCCCACTCCTCGAGCGCACGCTCGCGCTCGCGGCGCAGCGACCAGCCCGTCTTGAGCCCGAGCACGAACCAGCCGAACACCACGATGCCCACCGCGAAG
>JBFMAS010000696.1:0-7871 GCA_040755575.1 Thermodesulfobacteriota bacterium | reverse complement strand
CCATGAACGCGCGATCGCTCCAGTGATCCATCGAGCCGCGGCAGTGCAGATGAACGTGAGGCCCCTTTGATCCGGCTCCGCGCGATTCCGCGCGTCGCCGCGGTGCTGCTCATCGGCTACCTCACGATGGAGCTGGTGTCGTACGCGCTCTACACGATCGTGAACGAGCGCGTGTTCTCGTTCGAGCGCACGCACGCCGAGCTACGCGCCGCAGCGCAAGAGTCGACGAGCGAAAACGATCTCGATGCGGTTCCGGAGTACTATCGGCAGTTCGTGATGCATCCCTACCTCGGGTACGCGTTCGACCCCTCCCACGTCCACTGGCAGGTCGACCTACTCGGCTTCACGGGGGCGATGGAGGCGGCACCCGAGCATTCCGTAGAGGTGGTGATCACGGGGGGATCGCTCGCCTGGAACTTCTCACGCCAGGCGCAGGATACCCTCAGGCGTCATCTCGAGCGCGTACCCGCGTTCGTCGATCGGCCCGTCCGCTTCGTCTCCCTCGCCACGGTCGGCTTCAAGCAGCCCCAGCAACTGTTTTCGCTGATCTACTACCTCCTCGTGACGCGACGAAGGCCAGACGTCGTGATCAACATCGACGGCTTCAACGAGGTGACCCACGTTCCGCAAGGCCGGGCCGCCCCGATCTACCCGGGATACTGGAACCAGCTCGCGCTCGACGTGCGCTCTCCTTCCACGAACCGCGCGCTCCTCGAGCTGACACTCGCCCGGACCGCACGCCAGACCGTCGCCTCCTGGTCCCTGCCGCTGCGGTACTGCGTCTCGTGCATGGTGACGTGGCAGGCGTTGGACGGCGCGATCGCGGCGCGGATCGAAGCAAAGCTACGGCGGTTTGCACGGGCGCAGTCTCTGGAGAAGACGTCCTACCTACGCCACGGACCGTCCTTCGACCGGAGCGACGCCGAGCGCTGGCGTGCCCTAGCCGACTACTGGCGCGACTCGTCTCTCCTCATGCACCACCTCTCCCGGCGGCTCGGCTTCCACTACCTGCACGTCCTGCAGCCGAACCAGCACCTGCTCGGCACCAAGCCGCTCTCCGACGAGGAGCGAAGCATCGTTCCGGAAGGTGGCACCCTGGGATCGGACGTACGAACGGGATACGCGTTGCTGCTCGAACGGGCTCGAGACCTCGCGGCGCAGCGAGTGAGCTTTCTCGACGCGACGCGAGTCTACGAGCACACCACCGAGTCGCTTTACGTCGACGAGTGCTGCCACGTGAACGAGCTCGGCAGTCGAATCCTGGCCGAGGCGATCGGCGAGAAGCTGCGGCAGGGGCTCGCCGTGCCGAGCTCGAGCGGTTCGTGATTCATTGCTCGCTGGAACGCGCTCTACGCCAGCCGGGGACGGCACCATCGCGGGCCGTCGTCGAGAGACAGCAGACCATGCCGGCGCCAGCCGACGCGTAGAAGCCAGGTTCGCGGCGGCCTCGTCGGAGCAGGGAGCTGCAGCTTGATCGGCACCGGTTCGCGGAACCCATCGAACCAGCGCGCGGACGAGCACGGATCGAGGCCCGCAACCGCGCCCAGGTGCTTGCGCGCGTTCGCGAGCACGTAGACCAGCGCGTTGCGCACCGCGCGTGGCGTGCGCAGCGCGCTCGCGTGGTAGCGATCCGCCCACAGAGCTCCGGTACGGCGCAGCGCACGATTGACCGCAAGCGCGCAGCGGATCGCGAGGCCGCGCATGCCGCGCGAAAGCGCGTCCCTGTCCTCCGCCTCGACGATCAGATGGACGTGGTCGCTCTGGACCGTGTAGTGCGCGACGCGGAAGTCGCCGCGTGAGGCTCCAGACAGCGCGGCGACCATCGCACGGTACGCCGTTGGCGAGCGAAGCCACGCAACGCCTCGCTGCGCGCGCAGCGTGACGAGCGCGGGATGCCGCGCGTCGTGCCGCGGTCGGGCTCGGTGCGGGACCGACGGACGGCGGCCCGGGTCGAGCTTTCGACCGGCGCCACGGCGAGCGCCGCCCCAGCGAGGCCGGCCTGCGAGGGGAAGTGCGAGCTGAGCCTCCCGCATCTTGATCAGGCTATAGTTGACATGCGCGACCATGTCAAGTGAAATATTTTGCTTCGCGAATCTTCCGACATCCGGCGGCTGCCATTCCGGCTCGGCGACGACTTCCGGTGATACGTCTCGTCGCGGCGCAAACTGGGCGACGCTCGCCACCACGCGACACGACGCTGTCGCGCACGGAGCGTCCCATCGGCGCCGGCACGATGCCACACGGCCCTTCACCACCTGCCTTCCGACCCGCCGAGGGCCGCTCCACCGGCCGTCGCACGCGCATCCAGCCGCCGCTTCACGTCGCTTCGCGACTGCGGTACCGTGCCTGCAGAACGAGGCAGGAGGGCAGCATGCACGTCGGCATGACGGCGATCTTCCAGAACCCCGAGGACGCGCGGCCCGACCGCGAGGTCTACGCGGACGACCTGCGTCTCGCGGACCTGGCCGAGCCGCTCGGCTTCGACTCGGTGTGGGGGGTCGAGCACCACTTCACGGACTACACGATGTGCCCCGGCGTGCTGCAGTTCCTCACCTGGGTCGCGGCGCGCACCGAGCGCATCCAGATCGGCTCGATGGTGGTCGTGCTGCCGTGGCACGACCCGCTGCGCGTCGCCGAGCAGGTGTCGATGCTCGACACGATGTCCGGCGGGCGCTTCGTCCTCGGCATCGGACGCGGGCTGGGGCGCGTCGAGTTCGAGGGCTTCCGGGTGCCGATGGACGAGTCGCGGGCGCGCTTCGTCGAGGCGGCCGAGATGCTGCTGCGCGGCCTCGAGGACGGCTACTGCGAGTACGACGGAACGTACGTCCGCCAGCCGAGGGCGCCGATCCGGCCGCGGCCGTTCAAGACGTTCCGCGGACGCACCTACGCCGCCGCCGTGTCGCCCGAGTCGTCGCGCATCATGGCGCAGCTCGGCGTCGGCATCCTGATCATCCCGCAGAAGCCGTGGGAGCAGGTGACGGCGGAGCTCGACGAGTACCGGCGCATCTACCGCAGCGTGAACGGGGTCGAGGCGCCGCCCCCGATCGTCGCCGGCTGGACGTTCTGCGACGACAGCGCCGCGCGCGCGAGAGAGATGGCGGTCGAGTACATCGGCGGCTACTGGCGCACCGTCATGAAGCACTACGAGCTCCGCGGCGAGCACCTGTCCTCGATCAAGGGCTACGAGTCCTACGCCAAGCTGCAGGACATCATCCGCGGCGGGGGTGCCGACGCGCTGACCGAGTTCTTCCTGTCGCTGCAGGTCTGGGGCACGCCCGAGCAGTGCTACGAGCGCGTGCTGGAGAACCGGCGGCGCACCGGCTGCGAGACCTTCATCGCGGCGTTCAGCTACGCCGGCATGCCGCGCACGGACGCCGAGCGCAGCATGCGCCTGTTCGCGCGCGAGGTGCTGCCGGAGCTGAAGGCGGTGCCGCCGCTCGGCGCGCAGCCGCCGGCGCGCGAGGCGGCATCGGCGCGCTGAGCGAAGGCGCGGGCACCGCAGCGTCACCGCGCGGACACGCAGGAGAGGAGCCGCATGCCGATGGCCGAGACGATCGATCTGCGCACGGAGTACGTCGACTACGCCGACGGCGACACGGTGTGCGAGGGCTACGTGGCGCACGACGCGTCGCTCGCCGCGCCGCGCCCGTGCGTCCTCGTCGCGCACGACTGGAGCGGGCAAGGCGACGCGATCCGCATGGTCGCGCGGCGAGTCGCACGCCTCGGCTGGGTGGCGTTCGCGCTCGACGTCTACGGCAAGGGCATCCGCGGCGACCTGACCGGCGACAACTCGCACCTGATGACGCCGCTGCTCGCCGACCGCGCCCTGCTGCGCCGCCGGCTGCTCGCCGGGCTCGCGGCGGCGCAGCGCCATCCGGCGGTCGACGCGCGGCGCGTCGCCGCGATCGGCTACTGCTTCGGCGGGCTCTGCGCACTCGACCTCGCACGCGCGGTGCCCGAGGGCCTGCTCGGCGTGGTCAGCTTCCACGGCGTCTTCCAGCCGCCCGCGCTGGGAGCGCAGCCGCAGATCACCGCCAAGGTGCTGCTGCTGCACGGCTGGGAGGACCCGCTCGCGCCGCCCGGCGAGGTGCTGGCGATCGCGCGCGAGCTGACCGACGCGAAGGCCGACTGGCAGCTGCACGCATACGGCCACGCCATGCACGCCTTCACCTTCGAGGGCGCCTACTTTCCGGAGCGTGGCATCGCATACGACGCAGCGGCTGCGCGCCGCTCGTGGGCGGCGATGCGCGGCTTCCTCGACGAGGTGTTCGCGAGCTGAAGCCGGCGCAAGCGAAGGCACGGTCGATCCGCTAAGGTGCCCGCGATGTCGTCCGCAGTACGCTACCCCGGCGCCCGGCGCTGGCTTTCGCTCTGGCTCGTCACGCTCAACGTCGGCATGCTGCTCGTCACGCTGGGCCTCGGCTTCGCGCTCAACCGGCGCGCACTCTGGCTCGCGGCGCTGGTGCCGATCGCGATCGCCCCCTTCTCGTACGCCCGGCTGCGGCTCGACCGCCTCCTGCAACGCTCGCTCGCGAGCATGCCGCGCGTCTTCGCGGCGGTCGCGGGCTGCGGGGTGGTGCTCGACTTCATCCTGGTGGCGCAGCTCCTGACACGCGGCACGGACAGCCTGGCGATGCTGCAGGGCGCGGGCGTCAACTGGGTCGGACCCGTCTGGTTCAGCGCGCACGCGCTGCTGTTCCTCGGCTACGTCGCGCTCGGTGCGGTGCGCGCGCTGCGTCGGCCCGCGCTGGCGCTGTGGCGGCTGGTCACGCCGCCCGCCGACGACCTCCTGCCGGGCGGCCTGGCGTCGCCCGAGCGACGCGCCCTGCTGCAGCGCGCGGGCCTGGTCGGTGCCGGCGTGCCGTTCTTCGTCTCGCTGTCGAGCGTGCCGCTGTCCTACGACCTGCGCGTCGAGGAGCGCGAGCTCGAGCTGCCGAACCTGCCGCGCGAGCTCGACGGCCTGCGCGTCGCGCACCTGTCCGACATCCACGTCGGCGGCGGCATGACGCGCGAGCGCCTGCTGCTGATGGCGGAGCTGGTGAATGCGGCGGAGCCCGACCTGGTCGCGCACACCGGCGACTTCCTCACGCACCGAAGCGGCGACTTCGACACGCCGCTCTACGAGGCGCTGGCGAAGATCCGCGCGCCCTACGGCCAGTGGGCCTGCCTCGGCAACCACGACTTCGACGATCCGGAGCGCTTCGAGCGCAAGCTTACTGCGGCGGGCCTGCACGTGCTGCGCAACCGGGCGCAGCGGATCGACGTGCGCGGCCACGCGCTCGAGATCGCGGGTGCGGACTTCGTCTTCGCGCGCGAGCGCCGCGAGGACATCTACGCGCGGCTGATGTCGTCTCTCCCGGCGCGCGACGGCACGCTGCGGCTCTTCCTGAATCACGACCCGCGCGCCTTCCTCGAGCTGCCCGACGCGTGCGCCGACCTGGTGCTCTCCGGCCACACGCACGGCGGCCACGTCGGCGTGCAGATCGCCCGGGACCAGGCGATCACGCTGGTCGGCCTGGTCGGCATCCCGGACCAGGGCGTCTTCGAGCGCGGTGACATGCGGATGTTCGTCACGCGCTGCGTCGGCTTCTACGGCTACCCGATGCGCGTCGGCATCCCGCCGGAGATCGCCCTGCTCGTCCTGCGCTCGCCGGCCGCGCCGACGACGCCGGCGTAGACGCTAGTCGCGAGGCAGGCGCAGCCTGCGGCCGTCGACCTCGGACTCGATCGAGCCCTCGATGCCGGCGGGGGAGATCGTCGCGTCGGCGAGCAGGAAGCCGTCGTGCCGCCCGGACGCGCGCAGGTCGGCCGTGTAGCGCGTGACGCCGGTCAAGCCGCCGCGGTACGCCGCGCTCTCGAAGCCGTCGATCACCCACTCGCCGTCGTCGGAGAAGCCGCGGTAGACCACCGTGAGCGTCCTCGTGCCGTCAGCGCGCTCGTCGTGCGAGATCTCGACGGAGCCGCCGCGCAGGCCGTCGCGCGACGCGGCGACCGGTGCATCGGGCGGGACGAAGCCGGCGAGCGAAGGCGCCCACAGCGGCTCCGGCGACACGCGCTCGCCGCGCGCCGGGCTCGGCTCGCGGTCGGCCAGACGAGCGACCACGATGCGCGTCGCGCTGGTCGGCGGCACGCTGGGATCGCTCGTGCCCTCCCAGTAGAGGACGCGCGTGCCGTCGGGATGCCAGTTCGGGATGGCGCGGCCGCTGTAGCCCTCCGCCGCCGAGCCGGCGTTGAGCTGCACGCCCGGATGTTCCGCCGACTCGCTGCCGGCGCGCACGAGCCACGGCTGGATCAGCGCCGAGCGCCGCGTGACGAACAGCGCCGCGACCAGCGGCTCGAGCCCCGGGCCGACGAAGTTCGGCCGCCTCGGCTGCGCGGCGGTCTCGAGCAGGCCCGAGCTCCGCCCGCTGCCGACGACGTACCAGCGCTGGTCCGGCGACAGCTCGAGCGGCTCGTCGTAGTCCGGGTAGCTCGTCACGCGGCTCACGGCGCCGCTCGCGAGGTCGATGCGGATCACGTCGGGGTTCGCCGCCTCGTAGGCGGTCGTGAAGGCGGCGACCAGCACCCCGCGCGCGTCCGGTGTGAAGCCCTTGAGCTCGCCGAGCGTGCTCACCACGCGCGCGTCGCGGAGGCGATACGCCGGACCGTCGCGCTCGAGCAGCGCGACGATGGCCGTCAGCGCGGACTCGTCCGTCGCCGTCGCGCGCACCTGCGTGAAGCCGACGTGCCGGCCGTCGGGCGAGACGCGGAGCTCGCGCTGGTCCTGGCGCACGAGCGCGGGATCCTCCGCCGGCACGGCGATCGGCACGAGCTCCGCGCTCGCGCAGTCGGAGACCGACGGGCTGCACTCGAGCACCGCGTGATCGGCGGGCTGGACCGGGCTCTGCTCGCCGACCCGGAGCAGCACGCGCCGGCCGTCGGGGAGCCGGCAGCGGCACGACGTGCAGCTCGATTCGCTGCGCCGCGCCGGGCGTCGCGCCGCGGTCGCCGCACGCGGCGAGCGTGGCCAGCACGACGAGCGCCGCGAGCGGCGCAGGCGCTCCTCGCCCCCGGCCACGACGAGCACGACGAGGGACGCGGGCCTGCCTCATGCCGGATGCTCCGCGAAGAAGCGCCAGACCGCGTCGGTCGCGTCGAACGTGCCGGCGGGATCGGCTGCGCCGCCCGGCCAGCGGTGGTGACCCGGTACCGCGCACAGCGCGGTGGTCGCCCCGTCGCGGCAGTCGGGAGCCGCCTCGCAGGTGCCGCCCTCGCTCGCGAGGATCGTCTCGCGCGTCTCGCCGCAGCCGTTCGAGAGCGCGAGCCGATCGAACGACGCCTCGGCGAGCGCGAACGGCGCCGCGACGTCGTCGAGCGCGTTGACGAGCAGGATCGGCCGCGGCCGCTCCGGCGCGCACGGGATGGTGAGCGCGCCCGCGACCGGCGCGAAGGCGGCGAACAGGTCGCTCGCCTCGCACGCGAGGCGCAGCACCATGGCAGCCCCTTTCGAGAAGCCGGTCGCGTAGACGCGCTCGGGGTCGATGCACGCCTCGCGCGCCGCCGCCGCGACCAGGTCGCGTGCAAACGCGACGTCGTCGACCTCGGTGACGCAGGCGCGCCCGCCCGGGTCGCGGCAGAAGCCCGTGTTCCACGAGCGGTCGACGCCGTTGCCGGCCGCGACGACGAAGCCCTCGGCGGCCGCCTTGCGGTCGAAGCGCGACATCGCGATCTGCTTCGCGCCGTCGCCGTTCGAGCCGTGGAACAGGACGACGAGCGGCACGGGCACGCCGCCCAGCGCAGACTCGGGCACGACCAGGCGGAAGCCGCGCTCGCGGCCGCCGGACGCGACCGTCAGCTCGCGCGTGCCGGCGGCCGCGGTCGCCGCCCCGCAC